>JAGQXH010000850.1 GCA_020436695.1 Lewinella sp.
GAAAGCAGCACCTATTGATCAAAGATGGAATAAAAAATAGTAGAGCCGTCACGTTTATCATCGGCCGGATCAACTTACTTGACACCTAACAGGACTAACATGCAGTTTATCGTTAAAACTACACCGGAAGAACTACAGCGCGCCAGGAAATGGTGGAAAGACCTGGAAAGCCAGTGGAAAATGGCTTACAATGAAGCCGTTTTCGGGGTAGGACCTACCCTGGAACCGCCGCACGATGATGCGCTGATGATCCTGCTGATCCAGGCCGATACCCTGCGTTTTGCCGGGCCGCTGGCCATCAAGCCCAATATTACAACCCCTTTGACCAATCTGTCGGGTTTGATCCCCCTGTATCATCTCACCTACCTGTCCATTACCAATATGCATTTCACTTCGGTCCGGGAATTGAGCCGTTTCACCAAAATGAAACATCTCTTTCTGTACGAAAACCGGATCGAATCGCTCACCGGTATCGATCAAATGGTGGACCTGGTGGATCTGTATGTTCAGAATAACTGCATCACCGACCTCAGCCCTCTCCGTAATTTAACGAATATCCAGACCCTGTACGTCAGCAAAAACAAGCTGCAAAAGATCAACGGTCTCACCGAAAAGCACGCCGATAAGATGAAACGTTTCTATGTACAACCGAATGACGAACTGCCGGACCGGGAGATCATCCGCACCCAAAATGAACTGGGTATTATTTGCCGGATGGGTTAGTGAAAGGTCCGATTGACCCGAAAAACCTGAAAAGATAACGGTCCGGGATATAACCTGGACTGCGGTTACCGACTACTGAGCGTTTTAGTATACTTAATTATGAAATAAAGACCAATAGTCCTTTACTAGTTTTTTTCTCTCAACAGTCCTTCATATTTTTTCTTAGTTCTCTTCTAACAGTCCTACATATTCTCCTGTCTGACTTAGTGGATCTCTTGCATCCCCCTTGCCTGGTATCCCTATGAAACATTAGACTCATTTTAATCTAAATAAACACGAAATGAAAAAGATTCATTTACTTTTTCTACTATTTTTTGTAGCAGTCTCAGGCCTGTACGGGCAGTATTCCGAGACTTTTTCGGATGCCGGTCAGGGCTACCTGGAAAATTTCGTCAATCAATTTGGTGGGGTAGATTGGACCCTTACTGACTGGCGGATAGACGACGGAAATACCCCCTTTGGAAGAGATTCCGATGATTATTTTAAAACCATAGGCGGCGTCCTTCAGGCAAAAGATGTTGATGTGGAGGTCTGCTGGCTCAGTCCCGTATTGACGATTTCCGGTGGAAGCGCTTCCTTTGAGCTGGACCTCAGCTGGGTGGGCTTTGATGGTGCGAATGCCGACTATATTGATGTAGCATATCGTACGAGCAGCGGATCTGACTGGAGCCAACTTGGTAATGCGGTGGGTAGTAATAATAGTCCCCATACCGTTGGATACACTGATCCTAATCCTAACACTCCAAATGGTGACTATACTGGTAGCCTGACCAATTTCGGCGCTTCGGGCATCCCCGGCTCTACCCTGCAAATTCGTGTCTGTACAGATCAAAATTCACTAGCGGAACTCGTTAGTATAGACAACGTCTCCGCCACCAACGCGACCGCCGCCCCTTCCTGCGATCTGACTATTACCCAGATATCCTCTACCGGTGAAGGCTGTCCGAACGCCGATGACGGTACGATCACCTTGCTGGCCACTTCTTCAAACGGGCCGGTCACCTATTCGATTAGCGGCCCGGTTGATCAGAGCAACGGTACCGGTCTTTTTACCGGCCTGCCCGATGGTACGTACAGTATATTAATAACCGATGAAGCCGGCTGTGAACAGTACGGTTCGCGCTTTATTGCTGCCGGATCCGATGGCACTGTACCGACGATCACTTGCCCCAGCAGTATCATTGAACCGAACGATATCGGCCGGTGCTCGGCGGTGGTTACCTATGCTACGCCGACCGGATCGGATAATTGCGGTATTCCCTCCATTAGCCGGATCGGCGGACCGGCCTCGGGTTCGGCTTTCTCCGTCGGGACGACGCTGGTGACCTATGAGGCCACCGATGTCGGTGGCAATACCAAAAGTTGCAGCTTCACCGTAACGGTCATCGATAGGGACTATCCGGTAGCCGGCTGCCGGCCGATCACGATTAATCTGGGCCCCGGCGGCGTCTATAATCTGACCTCGGCCGAGATCGACGCCGGCTCCTATGATAATTGTGGTCCGGTGACCCTCAGCATTCCGCCTACTTCCTTTGACTGCGACGATGTAGGCAGCACCTTCCCGGTCCTATTGACCGTCACCGACGGGTCAATTAATACCGATATCTGTGTGGCAGATGTCACCGTTGCGGATGGCAACTCCTACTGCAACCAGGCACCGATGGCCGTTTGCCGGGATATCACGGTGTCGGTTGATGGTAGTTGTACAGCCGGCATCACCCCCGATCAGATCAATAATGGTTCCAGTGATCCCGACGGAGATCCCGTGACTTTATCTTTGGATAATGAGGGCCCATTCAGCCCGGGAACTTACACGGTGGAACTCACCGCCAGCGATGGGATACTGACGGGTAGCTGTACCGCTACGGTGATCGTAGAAGATAATATCCTTCCGGAGATTGTTTGTCCGCCCAACATAGAAACGGTAACAGAGCCCGGTACTTGTAGTGCAGTGGTGACTTATACCCCTCCGGTCGGTGTAGATAACTGCTCCGGCGCGGTCACCACGCTGGTCATAGGCCAGGGCAGCGGTGGTACCTTCCTGTCCAGTGCCGGTGCTGTAAATGTCGAACAGTATCGCGTTGTTGACGCAGCGGGCAATGCGAAAGAATGTGGCTTTACCATCAAGGTGATCGATACCGAACTTCCGTCGATCACCTGCCCGAGCAATATCACGGTATCAAACAATGCGGGCCTCTGCGGCGCGGTGGTAATATATAGTCCTCCGATCGGCACGGACAATTGCCCCGGCACGAGTACTATTCAAACAATTGGGCTGGGTAGTGGTGCCTTATTTCCGGTGGGGGTTACGATCGAGCAATACGAAGTAACAGATGCAAGCGAGAACAAAAAAACTTGTGAATTCACCGTGACGGTGAAAGACACGGAAGTTCCGGCTATCAGTTGTCCGGGCAATATCACCGTATCGAATGATGCCGGCGATTGCGGTGCGGTGGTAACTTATATTCCTCCGGTCGGCACGGACAATTGTCCGGGGGTGACTACAGACCTGATATCTCCTAAGGGCAACGGCGACTTTTTCCCGCTTGGGATTACCCCTGTGTTATACGAGGCTGCGGATGCATCGGGGAACACCAAGAGTTGCTCCTTCTCCGTCACGGTGAAAGACACAGAAGTTCCGGCTATCAGTTGTCCGGGCAATATCACCGTATCGAATG
>JAGQXH010000851.1 GCA_020436695.1 Lewinella sp.
TGCCGTCCAGGTCGAGTAAGAGATGATCGACATAAATCTGGTCGAACACATCCTCTCCGATCAAGGCTTCAGCAATATCTTCATTGACATGATTGACGGCATTGAGCACACCCTTGCCCAGATAGCGATCTTTGTCACCATCCCGCAATTCAACGGCTTCATATTTTCCGGTAGAGGCTCCGGAGGGAACGGCCGCACGGCCATAGGCACCTTCTTCAGTGAAAACTTCAACTTCGACGGTGGGATTTCCACGGGAATCCAGGATTTCGCGTGCCCGGACATCTACGATCATACTCATAGCGGTGGGTTTGATTTGGTTTATAAAAACAGCTAAACGGTGTCAATACAAGTTTACCTCAAGTCCGTAGAATTAAGGTTAATCTGGCTGGATTGGCAGGACCGGGAACAACTTATCAAGCCGTTGCCGGTGTTCCTTTGTGGGCTTTGATCAATTCGATGAACTGATCGAACAAATAGCGTGCATCATGGGGTCCTGGAGAGGCCTCCGGGTGGTATTGCACGGAAAAAGCCGGTTTGCCTTTGATCCTGATCCCCTCGATCGTATCATCGTTCAGATTGAGATGAGTGATCTCCACCTTTTCTTCATTGGCACGAATGGCATCCGGGCTGACCCCGAAACCATGGTTCTGGCTGGTGATCTCGCAATGGCCGGTGATCAGATTTTTCACCGGGTGATTGATCCCGCGGTGGCCATGGTGCATTTTATACGTAGGAATGTCCACGGCTCTGGCCAGTAACTGATGCCCCAGGCAAATGCCGAACAGAGGCTTTTCATCGGCCAGGATCTTTTTGGTGGTTTCCACGGCATAATCCATCGCTCCGGGATCACCGGGGCCGTTACTTAGAAAATAACCATCGGGATTCCAGGCCTTCAGTTCCTCAAAGGAGGTTTTAGCCGGGAATACCTTTACCAGACAGTCGCGCTGCAGAAAGCAACGGAGGATATTCTCCTTGATACCGAAATCCAGGGCGGCCACGCGGTAGCCGCTGTTGTCGCTACCATAGACGTAGGCCTTGTCGGTACTTACCTTAGAAGCCAGTTCGAGGCCTTCCATCGGCGGCACTTTGGCCAGGATCTTTTTCAGTTCCGCCACATCCAGGATCTCGGAAGAAATAATGGCATTCATCGCTCCCTTGGTGCGAATATGGCGAACAATGGCACGGGTATCCACATTGGAGATACCCACCAGCCCTTCTCCGTCAAAATATTCCTGGATGGATTCATCGGCTTGCTGACGCGAATACTGATAGGTGAAGTTCTTGCAGATCAGACCGGCGATCTTAATATCACCGGATTCTGTTTCTGCCTTCTTGGTTCCGTAGTTTCCGATGTGAGCATTGGTGGCAACCAGTAACTGGCCATAATAGGAAGGATCGGTAAAGATCTCCTGGTAACCGGTCATTCCGGTATTGAAGCAGATCTCTCCGGTAGTGGTCCCGATCTTGCCGGCTGCTTTTCCACGGAAAACGCTTCCGTCCTCAAGCAGCAGCAGAGCAGGTCTTGATTCCAATTCATTCATTTGCACGGCACATTTTTGTAGGTCAGGGCCGTTGGGTGCGATCAGGCGCACCCTGAGCACTTTCCCAAATCGCTGCAAAGATAGCATATTGACGCAAAGCGGCAAATGTAGAAGTAGCGTATTTATCCGGGTATACGAAAGACGGCTCACTGTTGCAGAGAAATGCATGCTAAAAAAAATACACCCGCTCCCGGTACCCGGTCCCAATGCTAAGTCAGCACTCCATCGCTATATCACCACATCATTAAAAAGCCCATAGATGACAATTGCCCCATATTTTCCGGCAAAAAGTGAGTACATGAAAGCGGATACCGCATTTTATTATTAAATTCAATTGCCTTTCGGATCAACTAAGCATTATTAAATGGAGCATTCTACACTTGTCAAAGTCCTCTGCGTCCTGTTGTTTGCCACTTCTTCGATCTTCCCTACATATCGACCGGTTCCCGATATGGATGAGATCTGTAATAATGCTATCGACGATGATGGCGACGGCCTGATCGATATCAATGATCCGGATTGTACCTGTCTGACTCCCGAGCCTCCCTCCCTCATCCCTAATCCATCATTTGAAGAGACCAACTGCTGCCCCAGCGGCAATGCCCAGTTGAACTGTGCCAATACCTGGATACAAGCCTCAGAGGCCACTACCGATTACTACAATCGCTGCGGTTACTTTATCCGGGATGAATTTCCGGTACCGCAACCTATCCCGGACGGCAACGCCTACATCGGATTCCGCAACGGGCGCTTCAGCCGTAACCCCAACCCCAACTGGAAGGAATATACCGGAGCTTGCCTGCTGTCGCCGCTGCAAGCCGGCACCACTTATACTTTTCAGTTCTACATCGGTTTTCTGGATGCCAATACCTCGCCGCCCATGCCGGTGGTCATGTATGGTACCACCGATTGCGCTAACCTTCCCTTTGGTATAGGGAACGATCAGTTCGGTTGCCCCACCAACGGCCCGGGATGGAAAGAACTGGGCCGGGTGTACGTATCCGGTTTCCAAAGCTGGAAACAGTTTGAGATCACGGTCACTCCCAAGGAGAACATTCCGGCTATTGCTATCGGTCCGGACTGTGTACAGATCAGTGCGACCACCAACCCTTATTACTTTCTCGATAACCTCATCCTGGCCGATTCCGAATCATTCGGTCCTACTATACAGGAAATCAACCATCTGTGTAACGAAGATTTCCGGCTTCTGGCCTCCGAAAGGGAAGATGCTACCTACCAGTGGTACAAAGACGGGGTTGCCATTGTAGGCGCAACCGGGCGGGAGCTGAAGGTAGACGGCGAGGAAGGCAATTATCAGGTACTGCTCACCAAGAATGGGGTCTGCCAGCTTTCCGATTTTTACGATTATACCATTCCTGTCTATTCTTCCAGCTCCCGGGTCACGGTTTGTCCCGGCGATTCCTACCATTTGGGCAGCGAAGTATTCACCCGCTCGGGCCAGTATCAGACTACCTTGCAGACGAAAGATGGCTGCGACAGCACAGTATATCTGGATCTGACCGTTCTCTCGGAAACAGTGGACACCACCGAAGAATATTTCTTTAAAGGAGAAGTGTTCAAACTGGGGCGCTATGCTTTTCGTTATCCGGTAGAAACCGAACTGACTTTTGAGTCTCAACTCGGTTGTGACAGCTTGGTTTTTCTCATCCTGAAAGAATACGAAGTATATATTCCCAATGCTTTTTCCCCCAATGGAGACGGTATTAATGATGAATTCAGGATCTACGGCAGCGAGCAGTTTGTTCAGGTCCATGCCCTTCAGATCTTCGACCGCTGGGGCACTCAAATCTATCAACAAACTGAAGGAGAAACCTTTGGCTGGGATGGCAGG
>JAGQXH010000852.1 GCA_020436695.1 Lewinella sp.
CCCTAATATTAGCCACGATGAAGAAGGACTAAAAAAACTATTTACCCAATTTTCATTTCCTGGTGGAATTCCCAGTCATGTTTCTCCGGAATGCCCCGGTTCTATTCACGAAGGAGGAGAGTTGGGATACTCACTCAGTCATGCTTTCGGTGCAGCATTTGATAATTCGGATCTGATCGTCTCCTGTGTAGTAGGTGATGGAGAAGCCGAAACCGCACCTTTGGCCACTGCCTGGCATTCCAATAAATTTCTTAATCCGGTGACCGACGGCGTAGTTCTTCCCATACTTCACCTCAACGGCTATAAAATTGCCAATCCGAGCATATTTGCCCGCATTGAAAAGGAGGAATTAACGCAACTTTTTAAAGGATACGGTTGGAATCCCTACTGGATAGAAGGTAGTGACCCCATGCAAATGCACCGAAATATGGTGCACTTGCTGGACCTGGTAATCGAAGAAATAAAAGCGATAAAGGAGAACGCAGTCCGGAATAATATTACAGATCGCCCCCGCTGGCCGATGATTATTTTCAAATCTCCCAAGGGATGGACCGGCCCCAAATTTGTTGATGGACAGGCAGTAGAAGGTCACTTTCGATCTCATCAAGTCCCTTTATCTGATGTCGGTACCAACCCGGAACACCTCAAACAACTGGAAGAATGGTTCAAGAGCTATAAACCCGCAGATTTCTTCGATGAACAAGGTAAACTTTTACCGGAATTAGCGGCTCTGGCTCCGGAGGGTGAACGACGAATGGGATCGAATCCTCATGCCAACGGCGGGCTTTTACTGAAAGACCTTCGCATGCCTGACTTCCGGAATTATGGAATTGAGATACCAGAACGAGGTAGGCTGGGATCTGGAGATACCCGCGTTTTGGGCGCCTTTATCCGGGATATTATTAAGTTGAATCAGAAAATCCGGAATTTCAGGGTATTTGGTCCCGATGAAACCCTTTCCAATCGCTTAAATTCCGTTTTTGAAACAACCAACCGGCAGTGGATCGCAGAAACTATCGATACCGACGAATTTCTAAAAAAAGATGGCCGGGTGGTCGAGATGTTAAGCGAGCATCAATGTGAAGGCTGGCTGGAAGGTTACCTGCTGACCGGCAGGCATGGCTTGTTCAACTGCTATGAAGCCTTTATTCATATTATTGATTCCATGTTCAACCAGCATGCCAAGTGGCTTAAAGTCACTTCCGAAATACCTTGGCGTAGAAAAATTGCTTCTTTGAATATCCTTTTGGCCTCCCATGTATGGCGGCAGGATCACAACGGGTTCACTCATCAGGATCCCGGATTTATTGACCATGTGGTCAATAAGAAGGCCGAAATAGTCCGAGTTTATCTGCCGCCCGATGCCAATTGCCTTCTATCCGTCATGGACCATTGTTTTCGTAGCCGCCATTATGTAAATGTTGTGGTGGCGGGTAAACATCCCGCACCGCAATGGCTGTCTATGGAAGAGGCTGTGATCCATTGCACCAAAGGAATCGGTATCTGGACCTGGGCCGGCAATGATCAGTATACAGAACCCGATGTGGTAATGGCTTGTGCGGGAGATGTACCTACGCTTGAGACACTGGCTGCGGTTTCCATACTCCGCGAAAGATTACCAGACTTGAAAATACGGGTGGTGAATGTGGTTGACTTGATGAAATTACAGCGGGAAACTGCGCATCCTCATGGATTAAATGATGCCGACTTTGACACGCTGTTCACCAAAGACAAACCCGTTATTTTTGCCTTCCACGGTTATCCATGGCTTATCCACCGGCTCACCTATAATCGGACCAATCATCGCAACCTGCACGTAAGGGGTTACAAGGAAGAAGGTACAATTACCACCCCTTTCGATATGACAGTCCTGAACGATATGGATCGTTTCCATTTGGTACAGGATGTTCTAAACCGGGTACCTGACTTAGGAGATGAGGCAGCCTATCTAAAACAGGAAATGGAGGACAAATTGATAAGACACAAATTTTATATAAATGAAGAGGGTATGGATATGCCGGAGGTAAGGAATTGGAAGTGGAAAGCAATTTAAAAACTAATCTATCTATGCCTGCCCATCCACATAAAAGCGTCAATTCCCGGTCCAGCCGCTTGCTTCCTTTTGCAGTCCAGGCCGGTAAGAGTTATCCAATGGGGGCAACGGTATATCCGGATGGAGTCAACTTTAGTATTTTCTCCAAGAACAGTGAAAAAGTAGAATTATGGCTCTTCCGGGATGCCGATGATGCTGAACCGATTCAGATTATACCTTTAGATCCCAAGGAGAACAAATCCTTCTACTACTGGCATGTTTTTGTGAAAGACCTGAAACCTGATGTCCTATATGGATATAAGGTATACGGCGAATTTATTCCCTCCAGGGGGCATCGTTTCGATGGCTCTAAATTACTGCTGGATCCCTATGCCAGAGCTGTAGTCCGGGGAAAGAATTACAGGTGTACGGCGGCAACACTGCCGGGAGATAATACCCCATTTGCCATGAAAGGCGTGGTGATTGATCCTAACACCTACGATTGGGAAAATGATGAGCCCCTTTATCATCCGTATTCCAGCTCGATTATTTATGAACTACATGTGAAAGGTTTTACCAATCACCCGAATTCGGGCATCGAGCCGGATAGGAGGGGCACCTATGCCGGATTGGTTGGCAAGATTCCCTACTTGAAAGACCTGGGAATTACTACTGTAGAACTCATGCCGGTATTTCAATTCGATGAATCCGAGGTGCATTCACCCCTGTTGAAGAATTATTGGGGCTATAGCCCGCTCGGCTTTTTTGCGCCGCACAGCAGCTATTGTTTTTGCAACGAACCCCAGATCATAGCTGATGAATTTCGGGATATGGTCAAAGCCTTTCATAAAGCCGGCATCGAGGTGATCCTCGATGTGGTCTTTAATCACACCTCAGAAGGAGATCAAAATGGACCGGTCTTTTCCTTCAAAGGTCTGGAAAATTCCTTTTACTACATTCTTGCCGACAATCCGGAATACTTCGCTGATTACAGCGGTTGCGGGAACACCCTGAACACCAACCAATACATTGTTAGAAGGTTGATCATTGACGCGCTAAAAAGATGGGTAACGGAAATGCACGTAGATGGTTTTCGTTTTGACTTGGCATCCGTGATGTCCAGAGATGAACATGGTCGACCTATGGAAAACCCACCCATTCTCTGGGAGATTGAATCTCATCCGGTATTAGCCAGGACCAAGATCATTGCTGAAGCCTGGGATTCTGCCGGTCTGTACCAGGTTGGTTCTTTTATTGGCGACAAATGGGCAGAGTGGAACGGGAAATACCGGGATAATATCAGAAGATTTTTAAGAGGTGATAACGGAATGGTTAGATCATTTGCTTCCAGCATTG
>JAGQXH010000853.1 GCA_020436695.1 Lewinella sp.
TGCTCATGGGGGCGACGGGCCCGGGTAGTGGCCGAGATAGAAAAGGCCAATTCACTGAAAGAGGCTAATAAATGTCGGACAATGGTCGTTTTCCCAGCACCGGACGGCGCTGTGATAATGATCAGTTTACTCATTTCTTAATAGCAATGGCAATATCAAGGTCAATTGCAATGACCATCAGACAATGTTGGCCACCTGTTCTTTTATTTTTTCCAGTTCGTCTTTCATTCCCACCACCAGACGCTGAATATCGGAGGAATATGCTTTGGCGCCAAGGGTATTGATCTCCCGGCCGATCTCCTGACTGATAAAACTCAGTTTGCGCCCTTTACTCTTCGCCTTTTTCCCCATTTCTTCCAGAAAGAACTTGCAGTGCTGCTCCAGCCGGACTTTCTCCTCATTGATATCCATTTTTTCCAGATAGAACAGGATCTCCTGTTCGAAACGGTTCTCGTCGATGTTCTCCTTGCCGAGATAGTCTTCCAGATTCTGATAAAGGCGCTGCCGTAGTTTTTCGATCCTTTCCTGTTCGAATGGTGGGATCTGGGTCAGCAATTCCAAAATGATGCTGATCCGCTCGTTAAGATCAGCGGCAAGGGCCTGGCCTTCCGTTTCGCGAAACTTCCGGAAGTTTTCCATGGCTTCATTCAGGGTATCGAGCAGGGCCTGCCATTCTTCTTCATCAATGGATTCCAATCCGCTGGATACTACGTTGGGGATACGCAGGATGGCCTGGAAGAGATCTCCTTTTTCCATTTTTAGATCTTCACCGAGGGTACTCAACTCTTCGTAGTATCGCCGAAAGAGGGGTTTATTCAGTCCGAATTCATCGTCTCCCTGCAGGGATTTCAGCTCAATATTTAGATCGACCTTTCCTCGCTGCGTGCCATCGGTCACGATCCGGCGCAGTACGGTCTCATGCTCCCGATAGTGTTGCGGGATCTTGATCCGCAGGTCGGAGTATTTACTATTCAGAGAGCGGATCTCCACCATGATCGTCTTGTTTCGAAACGGGTTGGTGGCTCGGCCGTAGCCTGTCATGGATAGCAGCATATCCTGGAATTTATGGATTTTTTGAGGAATAAATTATCGAGGGTAAATTTAAATGACTGCAAAGATAACCATTGCCCGGAGAATAGCTAATGCCTTTGCCGGGAAGTAGTGCGATACAAAGGGGATTTCCGGCAGAGCATACGAATGATCCTGCCGGGTTATTGGTCAAAGCCCGAAAGCTTAGTTTAATTCGGTGCTGTTTGGTAAGTAACGAATTTTTTGTGTTAATCAAACGGTCTCCTGGTATATAATTTCCCGATTCCTGCCCTGTTGATGGTACTTATTCATAAACATCACATAATCAATTGAGTATTAAGGAAAAAAAGTGAAAATTAAATTAGCTTTTATTTTCTATTCAGGAAAAAATTCCGAAATTTGCATCCGTTTCTCAAAAAGGGAGATAATCTATAACTTGTTATAAACCAGTGAATAACGATGAGAAAAGCTGATTTGGTTGCGGCCATTTCCGAAAAGACCGGAGTACCTAAGGTAGATGTCTTGGTGACCTTGGAAACCTTCTTCAAAGAAGTGAAAAGCTCGTTGGCTGACGGAGAGAATGTATATGTTCGTGGTTTCGGATCTTTCATTGTAAAGAAAAGAGCGAAAAAGATCGGCCGCCATATTAAGAAGAATAAAGCTATTGAAATTCCTGAGCATTTTATTCCAGCTTTCAAACCGGCAAAGGTTTTCGTGGAGCAGGTGAAAGACAATGTAACGTCTTTACCGGAAGATGAAAGCGAAGATTAGTACGATATAGCGGTCTTTTATGACTAAATTACAACGGATAGTTATCCTGATAGCGGTTGGGCTTTTTTTGTTGCTCTACTTTGGGGTGAATACACCGTTTTTTGGTTTGAGTACCAAATCCAATGAGCAGCGGCAACTTGAAAAGACAAGGTCGCTGCAAGCTGAAAGCACGGATATCAGCGTGTTGTTGAAGAACGCAAAATCTGCACTTTCTTCCGCCCAGAGTGGACGGATCTTTTTATTGGAACAGTCACTGGCGGAAACCCAGGAAGACAGTGCACGAATAGAACAATTACAGCAGTTGTCCGGTACCTGGTTTGATCTCGGGCATCCTGCTATAGCCGGGTATTATGCCCAGGAAATAGCAGAAATAGCCGGTACTGCGGAAAGTTGGTCTATTGCAGGCACAACCTACACGATCTGTTTGCAACAAGCAACGGAGGAAAAGGTCAGAGAATATTGTTCGGGCCGGGCGGTAAGCGCGCTGGAGAATGCCATTTCACTGGACCCGGATCAGTTGGCCCATCAAGTCAATCTTTCTCTGGTCTACACCGAAAATCCTTCACCTGACGATCCGATGCGAGGGATATTGATGTTGCGCGAATTGAACGAAGCACATCCCAATAATGTTCTAGTAATGAACACTTTGGCTCGATTGGCCATCAAAACCGGTCAGTTTGACCGGGCTATAGAACGATTGGAGCGATCTTTGGAGCTCGACGCAGATAATCAGGTTACCGTATGCCTTTTAGCTGCCGCCTATCAGGGTGCAGGAAATGAGAATAAAGCTGCGGAATTTGCCGCGAGATGTAATGCACAATGATCCGAAGTAGTTACTGATCGACAATTTATTTTTTTACTTAATAAAATTGAAGAATATGCCTTGTGGAAAAAAGCGTAAAAGGCACAAGATTGCTACGCACAAACGGAAAAAGAGGTTGCGCAAAAACAGACACAAGAAGAAGAATAGATAATTTCACGCTTGGCATTGGTGTGTATATGGCAATATGATTTGCCAGATATTCTATTCAAGTCTGAAAACATAAAGATAGTTTGTTACCGTACCAACCGGAGCCTCAGGCTCCGGTTGGTACGGCTATCTACTTAGGTTTATTACAGGATTATGAAGTGGTGTAACGCATTTTCGAAGGACCTGACGAAGTAGTGGTAAAGTGAAGATGCACTAAAGTATACCTGCTCAATTTGAATGGAACGAATAGAGGCTGCGATCGCCCGGGTTTAAATAAGTATCGTGACAAAAAACGTCATTCGCCCAACTAAACCGGAAAAGAAACCATAAGATCTATCAGTTCAACCCGGCAGCAGATTTTAATTGTGCACTATTGTAAAATTCTAAGTAGTTCTTACCACTAATACTCAGACCACACCATTCTGTACGATGCCCGTGCCAGACAAAATGAATTTTCGGTGGAAAAAGAACTCATTATCAATGCAACTCCTTCCGAAGTGGAGATTGCGTTGCTGGAGAAAACCAAACTGGTAGAGCTTCACAATCAAAAAACCAATAGTAATTTCACTGTTGGTGACATCTTTCTCGGACGAATCAAGCGGTTGATGCCCGGCCT
>JAGQXH010000854.1 GCA_020436695.1 Lewinella sp.
GGAGCACTTCAGCGGCACCCTGAAAAGAGCAACCGCCCAGCGCCGGGGAGGCTATTACTATCACATCGAACCGGAGGGCGGATCCATCGTTGCCGGTGGTTTCTGGGGCCCTAACCCAGCCGACCTGAAACGCATCCGGGAAGAACTGGCAGCAGATGCTGCTCCGCTGCGGAAGATCATTGCCGATCCGGTCTTCGTGCGCACTTTCGGCGAATTGAAGGGCGATCAGGTCAAAACCGCTCCGCAGGGTATATCCCGCGATCATCCCAACATTGACCTGCTCCGCTATAAACAATTTGTGCTGATCCGCAATTTCACCGACGAGGAAGTGCAGCACCCCACTTTCCTGGATGAAGTGGTGTCGACATACGTACATATGCGCCCATTTCTGGACTACATGACAGAGGTACTGACTACAGATAGTAATGGGGTGCCGATGGTTTAATATACTGTCAATTAAATTAGAGAACACTGCTTATGTCCCATTGCTTCATTGTCGCATTGACATGGCGGCCATGAAATGGAGTGAGGCGACACCCCGTACCCAAAGGGTCGGGACCATGAAACGTGGAACATCGAATCGCCGGTGAGAGAATCTGTCCGCTTAATCTTTGTGTTACAGAATTTTGTTGACAGTGTGTTTAACTCACACTTGCTCTTCCGGTTTATTAATGCCAGTAAGGCCTACGTCATTCATAGACGGTCCATGCGCTACGGTCCCGACGATCGATCTCTTCATTTCGCTGACGGATAAAATCTTTTCTTAAAAAAATCCGTCCGCCAATGTGATTTTTTCTCACCTGCTGCGACTAATGGTGTAAAATCAGTTAAGCATGCCGCTTGAAGAACAGTTTATCCACATGATCAGAACACATGAGGGAATGCTCTTCAAGACATCAACAGTATACACACGCACCAGGGAGGATCAACAGGATCTGTACCAGGAGATAGTGGTGCAACTGTGGCGGGCTTTTCCCAGGTTCCGGCAGGAATCGGGTATCAGTACCTGGATCTACCGAATTGCGTTGAATACAGCCATTACCCATCTGCGCAAAGCCAAGCGCCGAAAGAATGAGATCCCGATCGACCAGTTGATCCTGCAGTATACCGATAATCAGGATCCGGTTTTTGAGGATAGAGTTAAAATCCTGTATCGATACATTGAACAGCTCAGCGATCTGGACAAGGGCATCATGCTGCTCTTTCTCGAAGATAAAAGCTACGAGGAGATCGCTGAGATTATCGGCATCTCAGTGAGTAATGTAGGTACCCGTTTATCCCGTATCCGGCAAAAAATGAAAACACAGATGACGCATGAGTGAGACTACTGAATTTGACCAGCTCAAGGCGATCTGGTCCGAAATGAGCAACAAACTGGACCAACAAAAAAAGTTGACCGATCAGCTGATCTTGCAGATGGCACACGAAAAGTCATCCTCCAGGTTACACCGTATTATTACGATGGAAAGCGTTGGTGTGATAGCCGTAGTGATATTTCTGTTCATCTTACTCAGTCGTTTTCACTACCTAAGTAACTGGCTCCAGATCGGTGGCGGCATATTATCAATCCTGACCTTCCTGATCAGTCTAATTATAGGCATACGCATCATTGTGCAGGCCCGCAAAATAGATCTGATCCGGAACAGCTACCAACAGAACATCAACTATTTTTACAACCTAAAGAAAACGCTGCGTTTCTACAAGCGCCTGAGTATTGTGCTCAACATTCTGCTGCCATTTTTTCTAATACCCGTCGTCTTTAAGCTTTTTTTAAATAAAGATCTGCTTACAGACCCGGCCTCTTTCGGTAACGCATTGCTGTCCTTTGCCCTGATCATACCGCTCGCGCTCTATCTGATCATCAGGTTTTACAGACGGCAGATATCGCAAGTAAAAGAGGCAATTAACGAGATAGATCAATAAAAATCATCCGATATGCAAAACGTTCTGCACTGGCAAAAAGGCATTTTTCAATGTAATTTTCGGCTGATGGCCAATGATCAGATCATCGGCCATTTAAAAGATAGCGAGTTTTCCCGTATCGCCACCGGCCGGCTCAATACCACTGAGATCAGTTTCAAAAGGCTCGAAGGGCTCCACTCTTATGCCGATATCCTCGATCCGCTGAATCGGCAACCCATCGGGAGTGTCCGGTTCAATGCCTGGTATCCTCAGGCAACGATCCGTTATGGAGAGCAGATCTACTACTGGAAGTTTGTCAATATTCTGGAAACTCAATGGAAGGTGTACAATGAGGATGGGGTGTTACTGGCTTACAAGGGATGGTCCGGAAAAGGCAAGGTGCTGATCAATCAGCAGGAGGAACGTTTGATATTGGCAGGATTGTATATTTCCAGCTATTACTGGCGTATGACGGCCATTTTGCTTGCCTTCTCGCTTCCTGTATTGCTGTTTATCATTCTTTGATGGGTAGAGGCCCGTGTGTCTTAAAAGTGTTTCAACATAATGATCTCCCGTTCGTTGAGATGGCGCCACCAGCCACGCGGCAGATCTTTTTTGGTAAGTCCGCCCAGATAAACCCGGTCCAGCTTTTTGACGGTGTATCCCAGGTGCTCAAAGATGCGTCGTACTACCCGGTTGCGACCCATTACGATCTCCAGGCCCACTTCCTTTTTTTTATCCGGATGGAGATACTGCACCCAGTTTACCGGTGCCGGTCCGTCTTCCAGATCCAGGCCCTCTCCGATGGCTTCCATATGTGCTTTGGTAACGGGTTGATCCAGAGTGATGTGATAAACCTTTTTCATCTTGTGCCGGGGATGCATCATGCGTTCAGCCAGGGCTCCGTCGTTGGTGAGCACCAGCAGGCCGCTGGTCTCGGCGTCGAGCCGGCCGACGTTGAACAGCCGCTCCTCGTAGTCCGCGGTGAACTCGCGCAGATCGGGGCGGCCGCGCTCGTCCTTCATCGTGCTCACCACGCCGGTCGGCTTGTTGAGCATCACGTAGCGCTTGTCGACGTCGAGCTGCACGGCGGTGCCGTCGACGGCGACCTTGTCGACCGCCGGGTCGATGCGCGAGCCCAGCTCGTCGACCACCTGGCCGTTGACCGTCACCCGGCCCGCGGCGATGAGCTGCTCGCTCACCCGCCGCGACGCGACCCCGGCGGCGGCCAGCACCTTTTGCAGCCGCTCCCCGTCGGACCGGGGCTCAGGTGCGCTCATCGAAGCCGTCCATCCCGTCGGGGAGGAGCGGCGAGATCGGCGGGAGCTCCTCGATCGAGTTGATGCCGAGCGACGTCAGCAGCATCGGCGTCGTCTCGTAGTGGATGGCGCCGGTCTCCGGATCGGTGAACGCCTCCTGGATGAGGCCGCGGCTGACCAGCGTGCGCACCACCGAGTCGACGTTGACGGCGCGGATGGACGCG
>JAGQXH010000855.1 GCA_020436695.1 Lewinella sp.
CCGCAAGGTGGTCTATCTGAATGATGAAGAGATCGCGCTGATCGATCGCTCCGGCAATCTCTCGATAAAAACGGTAAGCAATGAAGAGCAGGCAGCTTCCATCCAGGAACTGGATATGAAACTGGAAAGCCTGGAAAAGGGAGGATACGAGCACTTTATGCTCAAGGAGATCCACGAGCAATCCAACACTATTGCCGACTGTATGCGTGGCCGTGTCAGTGCCGATGAGGGCTGGATACATCTGGGAGGACTGGAGGAATACAGCAATAAACTGATGGAAGCTCAGCGTTTCATTATCGCCGGTTGCGGTACCTCCTGGCATGCCGGACTGATCGGTGAATACCTTTTTGAAGATCTGGCCCGAATACCCGTAGAAGTGGAGTATGCATCCGAACTGCGGTATCGCAACCCCATAATTTCAGAACGTGATGTGGTAATTGCCTTATCTCAGTCGGGAGAAACTGCCGATACACTGGCGGCACTCGAGTTGGCCAAGGAAAAAGGGGCTACCATTTACGGCATTGTCAATGCGGTGGGCTCCTCGATTGCCCGCCTGACGGATGCCGGATCATACATTCACGCCGGACCGGAGATCGGAGTGGCTTCCACCAAAGCTTTCACCGGTCAGGTTACCCTATTGAGTATGATGGCTTTATCTCTGGCGCACAAAAGAGGCACCATTTCTCAGTCGTATTTCCTGCAACTGCTTACCGAATTGCAGAATATCCCGGCCAAAGTGGAAAAAGTATTGCAAAATGATGCAAAAATTAAATACATTGCGGCCGAGATCAAAAATAGCACCAATGCGTTATATCTGGGACGTGGATACAACTTCCCGGTAGCTCTGGAAGGTGCTCTGAAACTTAAGGAAATTTCGTATATTCACGCCGAAGGTTATCCGGCAGCTGAAATGAAGCATGGCCCTATCGCTCTGATCGATGAGCATATGCCGGTTATCGTGATCGCAACCAACCGAAGTGCATACGATAAAATTGCTTCCAACATTCAAGAAGTCAAGGCCAGAGACGGATATGTGATCGCTATTGTCACGGAAGGAGATGAGGTCATCAGCAAAATGGCAGACCGGGTCATAGAAATTCCCGATACAGAAGAACCGCTTACACCATTACTTGCCGTAATTCCGTTGCAGCTACTATCTTATCATATTGCCCTGATGCGCGGGTGTAATGTAGATCAGCCGCGGAATCTGGCTAAATCGGTAACCGTAGAATAAACTACTGAACCGGGAGAATATCCCGAAAAAATAACCTTATTATACCCGCCACCGGGAATGCATCGCTTCAACTTTTATCAGACTTGGGCGTTGTGTTCCTGGCGGCAGCCCGAGAGACACAGCTAAAATCGTCTCTTATAAAAGGATGTCATTTAAATCAAAGGAAAAGAAGATGTCTGAGAGAATCTGGAGTATGGAGTATAACTCCGAAAAAGAGAACCTGATCATTCCCGAATACGGACGCCACGTGCAGAATCTGGTGGAGGAAGCCAAACAGATAGAGGATCCTGCCAAGAAACAGGTGTTTATGGAGCGTATCGTCAATCTGATGATGCAAATCCATCCGCAAAGCCGGAATGTGGAAGATTACATCGACAAACTGTGGAAACATGTTTTCCGCATTGGCAAATATGACCTGGAAGGGGTTAAGACGCCTAACGGGATCATCCCCACGCGGGAAGATGCTGCCAAGCGACCGGAAATGATCAATTATCCTGAATCCGAGGCCAAGTTCCGTCATTACGGTCATAATGTACAGC
Organism: Lewinella sp.; assembly: GCA_020436695.1. Lineage (GTDB taxonomy): Bacteria > Bacteroidota > Bacteroidia > Chitinophagales > Saprospiraceae > Flavilitoribacter. The sequence goes on from JAGQXH010000855.1 coordinate 1,774, forward strand.
GCCTGATCAAAAAGGCGATCTCCATGCCTGAGGGGCCTAAGCGTGACGGTTTTGTAGCAGTGATCGCCTCCTACATGAAACTGGCCTATCGCACCTGGAACAAAGAACACTTCGTCAGTGATGAAGTCGTAAAGAGTGACCTGGGAGCCCTATCTAACGGCCAGTTGGAACTTAAGGAAGAACTGATGCAGGAAAGCCAGGCTCCGGCCAGTCGTCGTCGCAAGCGGCCCACCAGTGGCTCTAACAACCACGGAGGTGGCGGCAAACGCGGTGGTGGTCGTTCTTCTTCCCGCCGCCGGAGGTAGAAATAATTGATAAATGATGATTGATAATTCATCCTTCCTGCATCAATTATCAAAATAAATGATCGATGAATCCTTCGCCGTCAACGGCGGCAGGCGTCTGAGCGGAGCATTGGTGCCGCAAGGAGCCAAAAATGAAGCCTTACAAGTTATCTGCGCCGTATTGCTTAGCGCAGAACCCATCACTATCTCTAATATTCCCGACATTAAGGACGTCGTTATGTTGCTGGACCTGGTTCGGGGGCTGGGAGTTGAAGTAGAAAAGCTGCAGGAGGACACTTATCGGTTCACCGCCAAAGACATAGACCTGGACTATATTCAGTCAGACGCTTTTGAGCAAAAAGCCCGGCGCATTCGCGGTTCGGTGATGCTCATCGGGCCGTTGCTGGCTCGTTTCGGCCGGGCGTTCCTGCCGAAACCGGGAGGAGACAAGATCGGACGCCGTCGCCTGGATACTCATTTTCTGGGCTTGCAGAAATTGGGGGCCCAATTCGATTACGACGCCGATCGCAATCAATATCACGTTGAGGCCAGGCAGTTGAAAGGGACTTACATCCTGATGGATGAGATCTCTGTGACGGGCACCGCAAATGTCGTCATGGCAGCGGTGTTGGCCGAAGGCATTACACAGATCTACAATGCGGCCTGTGAACCTTACATTCAGCAGTTGTGCAGAATGCTGGTACAGATGGGAGCCAGGATCGAAGGCCTGGGGTCCAATTTGCTGACCATTACGGGCGTATCCCAACTGGGAGGCACCACACACCGCATTTTACCCGACATGATCGAGATCGGAAGCTTCATCGGTCTTGCCGCTATGACCCGGTCGGAGATCACCATAAAAGACGCCCAGGTGCCGCATCTGGGAATTATCCCCAGCGTATTCGAAAAAATGGGGGTTCAACTGGAGATCAGGGGCGACGATATCTATATTCCTGCCCAGGAAGAATACGAGATCCAGACCTTCATCGACGGCTCTATCATGACCATTTATGATGCGCCCTGGCCCGGCTTCACTCCGGATCTGATGAGTATCATCCTGGTGATGGCAACGCAGGCTAAAGGGAGTATTCTCGTACATCAGAAGATGTTTGAGAGCCGCCTGTTTTTCGTTGATAAATTGATCGATATGGGCGCACAGATCATTCTTTGCGATCCGCACCGCGCTACCGTCATCGGTCTGAACCGGCGCTTCCAGCTGCGCGGTATCGAAATGACCTCACCCGATATTCGGGCCGGAGTGGCGCTGCTGATCGCGGCGCTGTCAGCCAATGGTATGAGTATCATTCACAATATAGGTCAGATCGAC
>JAGQXH010000856.1 GCA_020436695.1 Lewinella sp.
CGATCTCACCGATCAGTGTGAGGTCCCGGCGGGGTTGCAACTGGCGGTTCAGCACCTGAGCAAAAAGATAATTTTTCTTCTTGGCTTCGTTGTTGAAGCTGGTCAGCAGATACAACTCATTGTCGAGGTAGACCAGGTCTTCAAACTCGCGTTTTTTGCCTTTGTAGCGCAGGTCTACCTTTTGAGACCGCTTCAGTTTCATATTGCCGTCGTATTGTTCAATAAAGATCTGCTCACCGGAGAAAGAATTACCCGGTTTGCGACGCAGCACATAAGATCCCCAGGAACCGGCGGCAATGATCCGGTCGATGGCGGAACCGGAGGGCTCACGCAACTCTTCTCCCCAACTGATGGTGGCGGGCCGGATGTCTTCCTGGGCCGAAAGAAAAGGGGTACAGCTCAACAGAAAAATGATGGAAGCGATTGTATATCTCACCTTATTGATTTTTTTTGATAAACGGCTTCAAAGTTAAGCTTTAACTATCAATTGCAAAAGAGGACTCCCACCAGGTGGAAGCCCTCCTTAGGCCTAAGCCTCTCGCTATCAAAAATTTTATTAATCCAGCTTGTCAGTTACCCATTCATAAGTCGTAAGTCTGGGGGTAAATTGAAATGACTTGATCCGGCGTGCATTAAAAAGAGCGCTTCGATCCCGATCATTCCGCCTTGCTACACTACATTTTAGCACTTATCACTTATCACTTTGACTGACGACTATTGACTGCTGACTGACAACTTGCGTTAGTTATTCTTTTTCTTCCCTTTCGGCTTTTCCTGTTTCTTAACAGCTGCCTTTTGCCCGGCCGCCGGTGTTACGGTTTTGGTGGAATCAGCAGGGGCCGTGCCGGGCTGGAAACTGTTGTCATCCATCCATCCGTCATTCGACATATTGGGATCACTTTGATTGGTGTTCAGCCATTCATCATAGGTTTCGGTTTGTTGATAAGGATCGTTGGATTGTTGGTTCAAATTTTCCAGTGACTGTAGATTGATCTCCGGAAAAGGGACATCGTTAGCCGGATAGGTCGTATTCATTTGGGTGGGGTCACTAAAAGTAGGATCGGTGTAGTTGTCGAAGCCGCTCTGGTTGATCTCGTCCCACTGCCGCATCCGGTAGGGTTTGTAGAAATGCTGCTGCAGGTAGGCTTCATTGTATTGGCGGGCATTTTGCCGGATCTGTCCGAAATAGGTGAACAGGCCTTTGGACAGTCCGATCAATTCCGAAATAATGAGAAATATCGCACCGCCGTCTGCATCCACTGCCTGGGCGTCGGCCAGAGGCTGCTGAAAGTTAACGGCGTAAAAATCGGACAGCTGGTACAGTTCCAGTTCGAGTCCTTTGAGATAATCATCCGGGAATTTGCTGATGAATTTCAGTTTTTTGGGATTGAGGAAATCGGCTTTGATGTTGGTGAGTACCTGATTGAAGCGGGCGGCGGTCTGGTCATAACCGACGCGTACTTTTTTGACCGCATCGGGTTTGAGGTTCATACTTTGCTGCTTGAAACTGCGGGCGGCCGCCTCGGCCTCGATCTTCATATCGTTCATTTTGACCATGAACTCGGAATTGAGGAAACTGAGCAGTGCATCATCCACTTTGTTCTGTTGAGCGGAGAGTACTACGGCCAGGGATAGCGTAAGGGATAAGGTGAGTATATACTTTCTGATTTTCATCACTACTGCGTTTTTTAGGTATTTTGATAACGATTTCAGTAGGATGTGTTTGTGGTGAGAATTGTGTACCCAGACTTTGACAATTATTTGACCTGTATTTTCAATTTCTTCCCCAACCCGATCTCCACGATCTTGATCAGCGTCCCCAACTCAATATCCGAACGGTCATTTTCGATGCGTGAGATGTAATTTTTAGTGGTGCCGCTTCTTTGGGCCAGTTCTTCCTGGGTAATGCCTTCCGCTTTACGGGCATTTCGGACCAGACTGCCGATGAGGTATTTTCTATTTCTTTCTTCATCCGGTTCGCTTACTTCGTAAAGTACCAGGGGGTCCAGTTCAAAAGGTACTTCGAATTCCATTCCATTGGATAGCTTAGTGATTTGCAGAACGCTCGGCCATTGAAGTGTTCCCTCATTCAGGTTCACAGTTCTGAAAATTTCCGGCTCCAGTAATTGAGCGCGTAGTGGATCCATTGCATAATGCCATTGTTCGAACAGGGGGGCAAAGTCAATAACCCGATATTCACCGGTACTAAATGCACAGTATACTTTATAGCCGTTTATTGCTTCAATTTTTAGAATCCTCGGAATTTTGGCTGATTTTCTCATGGGGGTTAACACTAGGTGAGCATAGAGCACATATTTGTTGCCTAATCAGGTAACAAAAATAACTCTTTTTCGATTGTGAATCAAGGTTGAAACTTAATAAGGTAGGAATTTCTTACGCCATCACCTCAATCCTATTCCCCTCGATATCCAGTGCTTCCACTTCAAAATAACCATCGCCGGTAGTGCGTGGCCCGCGCAGCACCTGGCAACCATATGCAGGGAGTGCCTCCGCCAGTCGGATCACTTCCTCTTTGCTGCCAGTCTGAATGGATAAGTGTACAATGCCAAAGGCTTGCGGCTGTAGGGTATTCGTATTCTCTACGATGCCCGGCATTTGCATGAGCTCCAGGCGTGCACCACCGTCGGGGAAGGTCAGGAAGTAGGATGAAAAGCCGGTATTGGGATTGGTGTACTTGGTATTCGCTTCCCCCGAAAAAACAGTGGTGTAGAAGTTTTTCATCTTTTCCAGGTCGCGGCACCAGATGGCGATGTGTTCGAGTTTCACGGATATGGTTTTAACATAGAAATCTGCGGCAAAGATAAATACACTTTCAAAAAATTGAATTATACATCTTACGGTATTCTTTTTAGGGAGGACGTCAACTTTCTTCAACTATTCACTTTACAACAAGTTCTTAGTCGCATTGGGTAAACCTGGCTTTATCATATATCTTAGGGCTTAGGTTCCAGGCTTTTATCGCATTTTCCACGGAAGGCTGTAATTCGTTGCAGAAAGTGACAGTTTGAAAGCTAATATTGCATGCCAAAATGAGAAATTCTTTATTCAGGTTTTCCTTACTCATTTCAGTTTTCATCAAATTGACGTTGCTCTTTTCAAAAAAAAATTCCGGATTGGATTTGGCAGTGTGGATGAAGGTAGCGGCGATAGCCCAATAGGTGCAGGAGTCTTGCGGTGAGTCGGAGTCTTCCCGGGAAACTCTCGGAAAGCCCTGTCGCCTAGCTATTTCGAGGAGTTGATCAAAATTCTTTTTATAAACCTTTTTGGCGTCTCCTTCCTCTGCCGCGCCTTGTTTCATGGCATCTCCACTGGCGTGAAACTGATCTTCCTGTAGCATTTCACAGTA
>JAGQXH010000857.1 GCA_020436695.1 Lewinella sp.
ACGCTTCCTCAGGTGTTTACACTACCTCCCGGAAGTGACAATATCATGGAAAGCAACCTGGGAATGTATCGCATCCAGCTTTCCGGGAATGAATACGAGTTCGGCCGGGAGATCGGGCTACACTACCAGATCCATCGCGGTATCGGTATCCATCACACCCAATATAATGATAGCGATGAAGTTTTTCGCTGTTCCATTTTTGTTGGTGGACCACCGGCTCATGCATTTTGTGCCATCATGCCGCTCCCGGAGGGGCTCAGCGAACTGACCTTTGCCGGAATGCTGGCCGGAAGGCGATTTCGCTACGCCCGCCGGAATGGTTTCTATCTTTCTTCCGATGCCGATTTTGTGATTACGGGTACGATCAGAAAAAACGAAAAAAAGCCGGAAGGTCCCTTTGGCGATCACCTGGGTTATTACAGTTTAACGCACGACTTTCCCGTTATGGAGGTCGAAAGTGTCTACCACCGGAAAGATCCCATCTGGCATTTTACGGTAGTAGGCCGTCCGCCGCAGGAAGATTCCAGCTTCGGCTACCTTATTCACCAACTCGTTAAAGCACTGACACCCCAGGAATTTCCCGGCATCCGCTCCATCAATGCAGTAGATGCCGCCGGTGTACATCCTCTGCTGCTGGCCATTGGAAGTGAGCGCTATATGCCTTTTCGGGAAAAACATCCGGAAGAGATACTAACCCAGGCGAATCATATTCTGGGAAGTGGACAGACCAGTCTGGCCAAATTCCTGCTCATTGCAGCCGATGAGGATGATCCGTCTCTCACCACGCATAGGATTCCGGATTTTTTCCGGCATGTACTGGAACGGGTAAACTGGGAACGCGATCTTCATTTTTATACCAAAACCACCATTGATACCCTGGATTATTCCGGCAGCGGATGGAATGCCGGTTCAAAAGTGGTGATCGCCTGCCGTGGGGAGGTCCGCCGGACATTAGACCAAAAACTACCTGGTGATCTTCAACTGCCTCCGGGCTTTACTACGCCCCATTTTGTACAGCCCGGCATACTGGCTATACAAGGCCCTGCCTTTTCCGGGCCCGAATCCTATAATGACCCGGCCATTCTGGCTAAACAACTTGAACACTATCCACTTGCAGGCATTCCGTTGGTCGTGCTGGTGGATGACAGTGTTTTCCTTGCCGCACATTTCGATAACTTTCTCTGGGCTACTTTTACCCGTGCCAATCCCTCGCACGACCTACACGGCGTGAATGCTTTCACTGAACATAAACACTGGGGTTGTCGAGGCCCGCTGATCATCGATGCCCGGATCAAGCCGCATCATGCTCCTCCACTGATCCCGGATTCAAAGGTAAGTGCCAGAGTGGATCGTTTGTTCCGCAAGGGCGGAGACCTAGCACATATTTGATAGAAATTATAAATTTGTCGTAATTGTGAACGACTTTTCCATCAAGATTGTTAGATTTCTGAAAATTTTCACTCCTATATGATCCCCATTTTTGCTGATAAGCATTATCCATCTGAAACGATGTCGCCGGAAGCCCTGGACGCTTACCTGGCTAAAGGATGGTACCGCATGGGGCAAACCATATTTACCACTCATTTTCTTTGCTTTCAACAACATTTCTATTCAGCGATCTGGGTGCGCCTCGAACTAGCTGATTATCAGTTCGGCAAACGTGCGCGCAAGCTGTTGCGACGCAACGCCCGGCAATTTCGCTATGAGTTCAAAAAGGGTAAGATCGACCGGGAAAAGGAAAGACTCTACCAACGGTACCGCCGCTCATTTCCGGGCATGCTAGCCCCCAGCCTGAAAGATTCCTTACTGGATGGAGAAGATCAGAATATCTATAACTCCCTGGAAGTAGCTATATATGATGGTGAAAAACTGATCGCTTTCAGTTTTTTTGATCTGGGTCAAGAAAGTGCCGCCAGCATCCTGGGAGTTTATGATCCGGATTATGATCGGTACAGCCTTGGGTATTACACCATGCTGCTGGAGATACAGTACTGTCTGGATCAAGAGCTGGAATATTACTATCCCGGCTATGTGGTACCGGGTTATAGCCGCTTTGATTACAAATTGCGGATCGGAGATGTCGAATATTTCGATCTGGCCTCAAACAAATGGGAAGATTTTAGTGAACTAGCCGAAGAAGATATACCGATAAAGAAAATGGAAATGGAGCTACAGCAGCTCTACCGCGTTTTCCGGCAGCACAACATTCCCTGCCATATCAAGCACTATCCGCTCTTTGAGTCAAATTTGTTTGGATTTTGGCAGGCGCCTTATTTCGATTATCCCATTTTAATGCACTGTTTTCCGCAAAGTAATGCCTCTCGCTTTGTTATTGCAGTTTTTGATGTTCGCCACAATTGTTATCATTTGCTACAATGCAGCCTGCTGGAAGATTTTCAATTCTTTTTCAACGAATCCTATATCCAGTCTTTTGACCCTTCACGTTTTTTCACCGAATTGCTGGTAGTCAACCGCTATATAAAGAGTGACGATACGGCCGAAGCGCTTCTGGCGTTTATCCTGGAAAATGTTCGCACCCGGAAAACTGAAGAGTAAGATTTTGCCGCCAGACCCCCTTATCACGGAAAGCCCAACTGCTCCGGATCGGGCGGTGCAAGATCCGGGGAACGATCCTGATAATCGATCAGCGACAGTACATAACGCATAGCGTGGATACGGCTTTCCTCCCTATTGATGCCTTTTATTACCACCCAGGGAGCATAGTCCGTATGCGTACGCTCAAACATTATCGATTTGTAGGAGGTGAAATCATGCCATTTTTCCTGGGCCGCCAGATCTACAGGGCTGACTTTCCAGTGTTTTAAGGGATTCACGAGTCGATCTTCTATGCGTCTTTTCTGCTGTTCTCTGTCGATGGAAAACCAAAACTTCACCAGTATTATACCGTCGTCAACCAGCATTTTTTCCAATAATCCCACTTGTCCCATAAAACGCTGATACTGTTCGGTATCGCAAAACCCCATTACCGGCTCTACTACGGCCCGATTGTACCAGCTTCGATCAAAAAAGACAATCTCCCCTTCGTTAGGCAGGGCCTTGATGTAACGTTGAAAATACCACTGTCCCCTCTCCTCTTCGGTGGGTTTCCCCAAGGCTACTACGCGATATTCCCGAGGATTCAGAAATTGTGTGAAGCGAAAAATAGCGGCCCCTTTTCCGGCTGTATCCCGGCCTTCAAACAGTATCGCCAGGCGCATACGCTGGTCGTGCACATATTTTTGGAGCTTCAGCAATTCTACCTGTAGGAAATACAATTCCGCAATATACTCAGTAGCTACCTGATAGAATTCCTCGATGGTACTGCGTTTCATAATGGTGGTGTGTAATATGAT
>JAGQXH010000858.1 GCA_020436695.1 Lewinella sp.
ATTCTCGTACTCTTAGGGAAAGACTTTCTACACATCCCCTGATGGAGTCATATTTTGCAGAATGCAAAAATCATGGGAAATGGGTCCGGTTATAAGCGGATGTACATCACCTCAAAGTCATTTTTTCTCCATTTTACGGCTCTTTGTTTATTGATGGTTCTACAAGTTGATCATTTCTCTATTTTTACCGGAACACTCATAGCTGACTGATAATGATAAAACTGTTATTCCTGCTTAAGGCCCTGCACGTAGTAGGTTTTGTTTCCTGGTTTGCCGGACAATTCTATCTGGTACGCATCTTCGTCAACCATGCCGAAGCATTTGACAAACCCGCTGCCGAACGCGATGTGCTGGCGCCCTATTTTACCGGAATGGAATGGCGCGTTTACAAGATCATCCTCAATCCGGCCATGATCATCACCTGGGTAGCCGGGCTGGGCATGCTGGTAATTGGTCTTTTCTCGGAGCAGGTGCCTAATTATTTTGCTATGGGTACCCCTGGCTGGATGCATCTGAAATTATTCCTGCTGGTGCTGTTATCCGGTTATCATGGGTGGTGTAAGACTATTATTCCCAAGCTGGAAAAGGGTAGTACGCCGTATTCAGGCTGGCAGTTCCGTCTGATCAATGAGATCCCTACCTTGTTTCTGGTCTCCATTTCTTTTATTGCCGTATTGGGAAAGAATGGTATGCTCAACTATCTGTACCTTGTACTGGGCATGCTACTGTTTGCGGGTATGATCTACCGGGGAGCCAAGGCTTACAGTAAGCGACGAGAGCGGGAGCAGGGGTAGATGGAGATTTAGTCTGTAAGACGTTTGGATTTTGGGTAGCAGTCTCCAATGATTTGAACCGTTAAATTTTATCTTGTTCAGACTAGCTGTCAGTGCCTTCCGTTCTGTAAGAAAAACAATGAAACGACTTTCTCTGCTAAGTGCCTTTTTTCTTCTACTGACCATTTCATCTTTCTCGCAATCACAATTCGGTCTCCGGCTCGGAGGGGCTTTATCCAAGCTTACGTCACAGGGCGTATGTAAGTCGGTTTGTGGTTTCATTAGTGAAGGGAAGTCCAGTTTACCCACGCATCAGTTTGGGATAGCAGTTCAGCACAGCTTGTCCGAAAAGGTAAAACTGCACACGGATCTGCTCTACGCTCGCAGAGGATATCAATCGGTTTTATGGGGGCAAAATCACGGATATATCAAAACGTTCATCAATTATCTGAGTTTGCCCTTGAATCTGGACGTTGATCTGGGCGATAGCCCTGTCGGGGTTTTACTAGGCCTGGAACCAGCGTTGCTACTGGACTCATATATAAAGAATGGTGAGACCAAAGGCGAGATCGATGGTGCCTGGACGGCTATGGATGCCGGAGTAAATATTGGATTTACTTACGATCTGTTTCCCCGCCTGCAAATAAGATGCGGCTATTATTTCAGTGTGTCCTCCATGCTGAAAACGCCGCCGCAACATAGCGGCAGTGTGGTACTTGCCCAAAATCCTTCGATGAGGGTCAGGTCTTTTCAGTTTGACCTTGCTTACTTTCCCTGGGGATGATAAATCCTACTTATTATATGCGGTGCGGTGATCAATTTCCGTTACAGCGTCTATCATCTGGCCCTCTATCATTGTTTGGTGCACTAAAGCCGGCTTTCATTCTAATAATTACCTTTGTGTTTTTGAGAAACTCAGGAAGTCATCAGTCGATTGTCGTAAGTCTTTCCAAATGGTCTGACTGCCCGACTTAAGACTCTCTGACTGACGAATTAAAATACAATCGTATAGATGAAAGTACTCGTCATCAGCTCATACGACGATAACTGGAATGCCGTTCGACCGGAAGGAGAATTGTTTATCGGCCTGCACCGAAGAGGAGTGCAGGTCACGATCATGACGCAGGGCGATACGCCTTATGCCCAACGCTTCCGGCAGGAAGGAGTGCGGGTGATCGACTTCCATCCAAAACATAAATTCAGGCGCAGCGAAACTGCTTTTATCCGGGATGAACTGGTGCAGGGGGAATACGATGTGCTGCATCTGTTCAACAACAGATCCATCATCAACGGGATACGCGCAGCCCGCCGCTTACCGGTCAAAGTTGTTACCTATCGGGGATATGCCGGAAATATTCACTGGTACGATCCGGCCGCTTATCTGACTCACCTGAATCCGCGGGTAGACGCGATCACCTGTGTATCTATGGCGGTTAAAGAAGCGCTCGATCAACAACTTTTTTTTGATACGTCCAAGACGGTAGTCGTGCATAAAGGGCACGATCCAGGCTGGTATACTGATGTGGAAAAAGCTGATCTTGCCGAGTTTGACTTTCCTCCCGAAGCAATTGTCGTAAGTATGGTGGCCAATGCCCGCCGCATGAAGGGATTACCTTATTTGTTGGCCGCTACCCGGCAACTTCCCACGGAACTTCCGCTTTATTTCCTCCTCATCGGCCGGGGGCTGGATAGTCCTGAGGTGATCAGTGCACTGAAAGATACGCCTTACCGTGACCGCTTCCGTTTTGCGGGCTTCCGCAAAGATGTCTTACAACTGGTCAGATCCAGTGACTTCAGTGTGTTGCCTTCCATTCACGGGGAAGGATTATCGAAAGTGATCCTGGAATCGATGTTCCTGGGTAAACCTATGATCATGACCGACATTGGCGGCAATCGCGGACTGGCCGGACATGGGAAAAGTGGTCTGATCGTGCCTCCTAAAGACCCGGCGGCACTGGCTGAAGCGCTGCGGCTACTGGCCTCAGATCCTGAACTTCGCGCATCGATGGGGGAAGCGGCAAAGGTTTACATTGCCGAACATTTCGGATTGCAAAAAAGTGTGAACCGGCAACTGGAAGTCTATCAACAGTTGCTGAATTAACCAGTGAAGTGCAGTGACTCCCGAAGCGGATTTTTTGTATTTCCAGTAAAAAACTCAACTATTTCAGGCCCTAATTCGTTGGGAAGAAAAGAATTTTTGATTCCAGACTTGTAGATATTCCGGAAAAATCATGTACTTCGCGGCAATATTCTGAAAAATAAACAAGGCGCCCTCTTCTAAAAACTTCGATTTAACGATGCCAAAGAACCTGTTAATAGTGGAGTCTCCGGCGAAAGCCAAGACGATAGAAAAATTTTTGGGGAAAGATTATATGGTGATGTCCAGTTACGGTCATATCCGTGACCTGGCCAAAAGTGACGATGCGGTAAATGTTGCCAATAACTTCGAACCCAACTACGTCATAACCCCTGACAAAAAGAAACTGGTTAAAGAACTAAAGAGCCTGGTTAAGAAAGTAGATGATGTGTGGCTGGCGACGGATGAAGACCGGGAAGGAGAGGCCATTTCCTGGCACCTG
>JAGQXH010000859.1 GCA_020436695.1 Lewinella sp.
TACCATTTGGGCCGCCTCGCTTAGTTCGCCGGTATGGGGATGAAAGACCGTAGTGACCAGGTAGGCGCCGATAAAACCTGTGAGTAGCAAGATCCCCGAAATCAGGCTCAACTCTTTTTTCCAAATGAATAGCGCCGCCAACTGACCGAAAAAGGCCAATATGAGCAATACGATCGGGAAATGAACCATTAAGGGGTGCAAATTGGGGAAATCGCTGAACTCTGCTTCGACGATAGTTTCTATTGCCTCATCATGATGGTCCTCGTGTTCGGTATCCGGAGATGCCTCCAGGTGGGTGTGTTCCTGCACATGGGCAGTAGGATCTGTGCTATTTTCCGTTGTATCCTGCTTGGCGTGCTGATCCCGATCGTGAGCGAAAGCAGGATAATAGCTAAACAGAACAAGCGTAAATACTAAGCCTAATTGAATGATATTCTTCATGTTTGATCATTTTAAGGGTGTGCTAATTGATTTTTTCAATAACCGAAATAACAGAGGATCAGTTCTTATCGCGTTGTAGCAGAGCCTGGGTAATAACCACTTCAAACTCATTTTCGAGTCCTTCGATCGGCAAATGAATATGTAAGACTTCCAGATCGAGCACCATGTTTAGTCCCAGCATGCAGGCATACTGATTGGATTTTCCGATATGGTGCAACTCTCCGGTTCCTTCGATCAGTCTTTTTTCTCCATTTATATTCAGCCATCCCTCCGTGGTGAATTGCATAGGTGGATGGTTTTCGGTATTTACATATTCCAGTCCTAACTTCCCCTCGTATATCACCTCCGAATTGGTCTTTTCGATCCGGGTCTGCAAGTTATCCAAATCGGTAATGAGTGAGCTGACGGGAAACCTGATTATAATCTCTGTCGTCTCGTAGTCTAGCTTCACGTTTAGTTCACCGGTTTGGAGTGTAAGTGCTTTACCATCCAGCTCACCATTTAGAACAAGCGTAGCATTTCTGGTGTAATAAATGTCTTGAGAGAAGCCATGCTGTAGTCCGCCGGCGATAAAGAGTAACACAATTAGCATTTTTTTCATGATCCTTTATTTTGTCGGATATTGTAAGTTCAATTGCTCTAATTGTTCAACAATGTGTTTGGCTACGTAGTAGTTGCGATACCATTTCTGGTCAGCCGGTACGATTTGCCACGGTATTTCCGGGCTGCAGCGGAGCAGGATCTTTTCGTAGATCCGTTGGTAGTCTTCCCAGTTTTTGGCTTCTTTCTCATCTGAGATCGCGTATTTCCATTTTTTGTGCGGTTTTTGCTTACGCGCCTCGATGCGTTTTTGCTGTTCTTCTTTGGAAATATGTAAGAAGAATTTCCAGATGACCGTGCCTTCTTTTCGCAATCCTTTTTCAAAGCAATTGATCTGATAGAATCTTTCCTCGATCCTTTCCCGGGAAAAAGTCTCATGCACCGTGGGCACCAAAATATCCTCGTAATGAGAGCGATTAAAGATCTGGATCATTCCTTTCTCAGGGAGATGCCGATAGATGCGCCAAAGAAAATCGTGTTTTTTCTCTTCTTCATTAGGTGCTCTAAATGACTTGACATTGCATCCCATCGGATTAAGACAGGAGAATACATGACGTATGGTTCCGTCCTTACCGGAAGTATCCATACCCTGCAGAATGATTAAAATGGGGTGCTTCCCCTCAGCGAACAACACGTTTTGCCAATGGAAGATCTTTCGATGTAAGGTCCCCAACTCCCGTTTTGCCAGGTTTTTATTAACCCCTTTTGGTGCCCGGGTCGACATATTATTCAGATCGATCATCGCATATTATTTTATATGGACCTTTTTGATATTTGCCAGGGCAAACACCACTATGAAAAAACTCAGGAATATTTCCATTACGGAAAGCATGCGGGCAACCATCGAGACCGGAACTATATCTCCATACCCCACAGTGGAAAAAGTGATCACGCTGAAATAAAAGAAGTGAAACAGGTGATAAACGTAGGTTGCCGATTGAGTGCTGACACCTTCGAAAGCATTGAAATCAAACTGGTAGAGGCAGGTGAAATCCGTGGCAAACGAAAAAATACTAAGTCCGATAAGCAGCCCGAAAACCCAGAGCAGGCGCTCTACCGAATGACAGATCCTGATCAACCGAGCCAACTGATTCAAGGTGGTTAGGGCCAGAATGACAGTTTTGACCAAAGCAAACACCAGGATCAGATAATCCATAGGGAAGGCCCGATGATCAATAAATGACATCAGGACCACATATAGCATACCGACGAGCAATACACTAACAATGGGAAAGATCGTTTTCCGGAATAACTGCTGATAAAAATGAATATTAAGCAATTTATCGTCAATGGACATGGCAATCGGTCTACTTAAAGATGGTTTCGAAATAAGCCCTAAAGTCGCAAGCTCAACACCGGAAGGATCGAATGATTAGCCACTTGTTCAGCTATACTCGGGGAAAACAATTGTCGTAATCCACTCTTCCCGTGGGTACAAATAGCGATGAGATCCATTGATTGCTGCCGAATAAACGCCTTAACTCCATCCTCTACCGTCTCGGCGTTGACGACGTTGCGGGTACAACTATCTTCTCGATGACAGTGCGCCATGAGCCGGTCCATATTTCGGTCGGTTTCTGCGGATGCGGTAAACTGGTCGGGTGTATTGACGAAAAGCAAGTCAATATGAGCCTCGATCAGGTCGGCAAAAGATGTCAACTGATGAAAGGAAGCGCTGGAAATATCCGTAAAATCGGATACAAAAAGAATGTTCCGGACCGGTCTGAAAATGGGTTTCTTGATGATCAGTACCGGTACTGTAGCCCGGCGCAATACCTGCTGCGCATTACTGCCGATCAGCTTTTCTTCCAGTCCGTCGGTCCCCTGAGACCCCATGACCAAAAAATCGTGCTGATGTGCTTCCAGGTGCCGGACTATTTCATCTTTGCCGGTATCGAAAACCAAAAAACGCTCTGCTTTTAACCCGGCTTTTTCGGCTTTGCGCACCCATTTGGAAAGTTCGCTTTTTGCGTGTCCGATAGCCCGCAGCGTCTCCGGATATCTCTTTTCTTTTTCTTTGGACAGTTTTATCCAATTTACCGGCGTCTCCTGCAAGTGCAGGAAATGCACTTCAGCGCCGGCCAGTTGCGCCAGTTGTATGGCATAATCTGCTGCGGCATTGGCGCAATTCGAAAAATCGGTAGGGACGAGAATGCTCTTTAGGTCTGTTCCCTTATTTCCTATTGTATTTTCCATTTTAGATCCTGATTTTAGTCTTGAAAAAGCTTCTCTTTTTTCAAGATTTGTTGTCGATCATTGTTCTTCAACCACTGCTTTTTCAAAATGCCTAATAAAATCGATATATAAGT
>JAGQXH010000085.1 GCA_020436695.1 Lewinella sp.
ACTGATGGGAAGTGTGACCTTAAACAGCGGCCCCTGTATTTTAGACGACATTACGATCACCAGTCAGGAAGAGATTGATAATTTTGACGATGATCATCCCGGGTGCGTCGAAGTGAATGGCGTTATGACGATCGGTCCCGGCTTTCTGACTACCTCAAACGCGATCTCCAGTTTGGCGGGATTGGCCCAGCTATTGTCCATTGAACACCTGGTGATCGTAGGGAATGAAGATCTCACCGATCTGCAGGGGCTGCACAATTTGACCCAGATCGGTATCCTTGAATTTCATAATAATGCCAGTTTAAATGACCTTACTGCATTGATGAATATCTCCCAATTGCAAGGCCTGAATGTCAATAATAATGCTGCCCTGCAAAATCTGGCAGGACTAAACAATGTGACCGTCATTCAACAAGGCCTTATTATTTCTGATAACCAGGCTTTGACAAGTCTATCTGCCCTGAGCAGTGTCTCTTCCATACCCGGGTTTATCACTATTACTAACAATGATGCACTGACCAGCTTAAATGGATTACAAAATGTGGACCCCGGAGCCATTACCGATCTGTCCATTACCAATAACGACCAACTTTCCATCTGTGCCATTAGCAGCATTTGTGATTATCTGGATGCCGGAGGAACCGCGACCGTCACTGGTAATGCCGTTTGTTGCCAATCCGTGAGCGAGATCCAGGCAGCCTGTGATGATGGCTTAACGGACAATACCTTTACGGCTACGCCTCAGGGCGCTGCAACCGAGTATACGCCTAACGCCACTAAAACCATCACCTTCACTTTTGATGAAGGCTGTAGTTTTAGCTGTGACGGTAATTGGTTCTTTACGGCAACCTCTACGGGATCGGATCCGGACTTCACCGGGGAGACCTTTACGGCCACCCTGAATACGGCCACCACCGGATCTGCTTCCATCGAACTGACCTTTACTACGCCCGAGACCGGAAGCCTCGATATTGCAGCCGGCATCTACCAGGATGTTTGTGAACCGCCTTTTGGAGCATCCATCAATTATGATCTTTCCCTGAGCTTCGATTCCGAGTGTGGTGATCTTACTTTTACCATTCTACCGGAAGCCCCGACCGATTCTTATCCCACTAATGATGAAAAGACCTTCACCTTTACCATCAGTAATGCCTGCGGACAATGTCAGGGCGCCTGGGCCATCAGCGCCACCTCCAGTGGTAATAATGCCAGTTTTTCCGGAGAAACCATGCAGGGGAACCTGACGGTGGATGCCAGCGGGACGGGGTCCATCAACTTCACCTTTGCTACCCCTCCTTCGGGAAATCTAACGATCGATGCTACCGCCGTAAATGTAAGTTGCCCAGGATCTCCCTTTGGGGTTGCTTCGAGTTTGGGTGCATCGGTATCCTTGAATCCACAAGCTTGCGGTACGTTTTTTTCCGAAGACTTCGGAAGTGTTCCTTCGGGCACCGGCCACGACGGCCCCAATCCACCGGAATCCGTACCGGTAGGTCAGGGCACGGCTTTATTCCAGGATGCGGTGATGGCCAATGGTTATTTTAAGATCGGCGCCTCCATCGGTGGGGTGCAGGGAGTGGATGATCAAAGATTAGAAGCACGTAACGTGGACGGAGAGGTGAGTTGGGTATCCGATGAGATCATGATAGCAAGCTGCTGTACTAACCGGCCGCTCACCATGAATGTATATGGATCTGGTGTAGGGACCCTTAAGGTTTATTATCAATTGCCGGCTACCGGTCCAGGGCCTAAAGGGACCGGCCCGTTGATTCAGGTAGGAGACTTCAGTGGAAACTTTACCGCAAGCGTTTCAGCTCTTGTAAATACGTGCGGATCGGTATTTTCTGAAGATACTCCGATCAAAATCGTAGTGGTTATAACTCAACCGGATGGTGATATTTTTAATAGTAATATCCACGGATTCGACAACGTTCAACTGGGAGAAGGGCTTTTGGCAGAGGGGCCGGATCCCGAAACTTTTAACGTAATATGCGAAGGTGACGAAGTATCTACCGACATTACGCTGAGTGCACAGACGGATTTTTGCGGCCCTGAGTTTTCGTTAGACGGCAACCCCATCCCCAACAATCCGATAACCGTTCCATCCAACAACACCTATTCATTTACGGTTAATGATGAGTCCTTTAGCACTTGCGGTAGCGGTATTATCAATATTTATGTAAATGATCAGGGCGAATGTACCTTTGACGGAGCGTCTGCGGCATTGCCCGTTGAGCTAATAGATCTTACGGCTGAATTGGTAGCTAAGGGCGGAAAATTGACCTGGTTAACGGCTTCCGAAACAAATAATAAGCAGTTTGTCGTTGAAAGAGCTACTGATGCCTCGGGGTTTCATCCTATAGGAACAATCCCTGGAAAAGGCAACACTCAGAAGGAACAATCTTATGAGTTTATCGATGAATATTTATCTGCCGGTACTAACTATTACCGTCTGAAACAGGAGGATTTCGACGGTGAGTATTCCTACTCTAAAATAGTTAGCTTGAGCTTTAATCCTCCAAAGACATCATTGATATCGATATCTCCGAATCCCGCGCTGAACCGATTGAGGCTAACTAATAAATGGGACGGAACGCTGTATATCAAAATATATGACATGACCGGTAAATGGATAAATGATGTTCAACTGAATGAAAGTACAAGTTCGGATATTAATATCTCTACCTGGAACTCCGGCATCTATTTGCTAAAGGTAACTGGTGGTACAACAGTTGAGGTGGTAAGAATTGTCAAACAATAAGGCTGTGTCGGGAGTTTTCCCGGTTCTCATTGATGATCCAGGTATTCATGAAATTTGTTAGCTTGAGGGCGAACAAGACCAAAAAGCATGACCAATAAGCAAATTCATCTGGCCAAGCGGCCGGAAGGCCTGCCCGGAGCCGATACCTGGAGCCTGGAAGAACATCCCGTTGTACCACCCGAAGACGGACAATTGCTCATCAAACAACATTATATTTCCCTTGATCCGGCCATGCGGGGCTGGATGCGAGATCGCAAATCCTATGTGCCACCGGTACCCGTCGGAGATGTGATGCGGGCCGGAACGGTGGGTGAAGTTATCGCTTCCCGGCATCCGAAATTTGCGGTAGGTGGTTTCGTAACCGGCATGGGTGGTGTGCAGCAATATTGCCTGACCGATGGCAAAGGGTGGCGAAAAATAGACCTATCCCTGGCCCCGCTGACTACTTTTCTGGGCAGAATGGGCATGCCGGGACTTACCGCCTATTTTGGCCTGTTGAAAGTGGGCGCACTGAAATCCGGTGAAACAGTGGTCGTATCCGGTGCCGCCGGTGCGGTGGGAAGTGTGGTCGGGCAAATCGCTAAAATTAAAGGCTGTCGGGCGGTAGGTATTGCGGGCGGCCCGGAAAAATGTGCTTACATAAAGGATGTGCTGGGCTTCGATGCAGCTATTGATTATAAAGCAGATAATCTGTACGCCGGGTTAAAAGAGCATTGCCCGGACGGAATTGATGTTTATTTTGATAATGTGGGAGGCGAGATACTGGATGCTGCGCTGACCCGCCTCAACCGGGGTGCCCGGATCCCCATATGTGGTGCGATCTCGCAATACAATGCGGCCGGCCGGATGGTGGGCCCTTCCAACTACATGTCACTCTTAGTGAATCGGGCCCGTATGGAAGGTTTTCTGGTATTCGATTTCGTTGCTGAATACGATACCGCGCTCCGGGAAATGGCCGGATGGATGGCAGCCGGCCAGTTGAAGGGAGAAGAAACGATAGTTGAGGGAATTGAAAACTTTCATGCTACTTTTCTACGCCTGTTCAGTGGGGAGAAGATAGGGAAGTTATTGCTTCGGGTAAACGTTTAGCCGGTAGTTGGTAGTAAAGGTGTTACAAATCAGGATCAGATCTGCACAAGCAGCAGAAAATGCCGGGGGCAAATCAATCCTCTCCTTAAAAATCCGGGCTATTGTACACCATTATTGTACTGCATCGATGGACTGATGACTACCGACTGACAACTGTCGACTAAAAAAAGAAAGGCTTATCCGGAACATCCGGATAAGCCTTTGCTACTACCCAGAGATTGGGTAGTTTATCTTTTGGGAACTACTTGATTAGTAGCGATTTCCTCTATCGTAGCCACCGCCACCATAGCCGCCGCCACCACCACGGTTGCCACCGCCGCCGCCGTAGCCGCCGCGACCACCGCCGCCGCCGTAGCCACCACGACCACCGCCGCCGCCGCCGCCACGATTTTCTCTGGGCTCAGCTTTTTTCACCACAATAGTTCTTCCGTCAAATTCCGTGTCGTTCAGGTTGTTGATAGCCTCACGAGCTGCGTCGTCATCCGGCATCTCTACAAACCCGAAACCTTTGGATCTTCCGGAGAATTTGTCAGTGATGATCTTAACTGAATCTACTTCGCCATATTCTTCGAAAGCATCACGCAGATCTTCTTCCTGCGTGTCATAGTTCAGTTTTGCTACAAAAATGTTCATTACAGAAAAAATTAAAAAAGTTAATAAGCTGAGAAATTCTTGCGTAGCAAAACGTATTTCACTGTAAAGAGAGAAAACGAGATTAGACGATGAAGAGAATGAAGGACGAGAAAAATCCGGGAGAACTATTACTTACTGGTGAGGAAAGTATAATACCTGGCTTACTCGGACTCAATGCCGATCACGGTCAAGCTTGATTGCTAAACAGAAATTACTCAAAATTCAATGCATAATACGCAAAATAAATTGCTCAAAAACTACTATTGAGCACGTATTATTAACGCAAAGGTAAGCACTTTATTTGAACCGTGCACAGATTTCTTTACTGTACGCGTTCATAACCTTCACTTATTCAGAAATATACCTCCGTCTTCCAGCCTGATCAGGCGTTTTTTGTAGAGGGTGCCGATCGCTTTTTTAAAAGTTTTTTTACTCATGGATAACTGGCTTTTGATCAATTCCGGATCACTCTTATCGGTAAGACCAAGAAAGCCTCCGTTTTGGTTCAGGAGTTCCAGTATTTTTTCGGCATTGGGTTCTACTTTGGCATATCCCGGAGGACGTAAACTGATGTCGAGTTTTCCGTCTTCGCGAATACGTGCTACATAGGCCTTTAAGCGAAAACCCGGACGGATGGTTTGAAAGATCTCGTTTGCATAGATCAAGCCTTTGTACCGGTTGTTGACTACTACATTAAACCCCAGATCCGTCTGGCGCCCTACCAGGATCTCCACTTCTTCTCCGGTTTTGAGTTCCATCATCTGCTTTTCGAAAAAGCGGTTGATCTTGCCGGAGGCTACCAGTCGGTTGGTGAGTTCATCCAGATAGACATATACCAGATGCCATTCTCCCTTTTTCATCTTCTGCTGCTGCTCGGAAAAAGGTACAAGCAGGTCCTTGCCTTTTAGTCCCCAGTCCAGAAAAGCTCCGACCCCACTCACTTCCACTACCTGCAAAAAGGCAAACTCATTGCGGATAACCTTGGGGTGCAGCGTGGTAGCGATGAGCCGGTCCTCGGAATCGGTATACAGAAATACTTCGATCTCAGCACCTTCTTCATTGAGATCATCCGATACTTCCGAGCGCGGCAGTAATACTTCCTGCCCTTCGGCATCCTGAAGATAAACGCCGTGCCGGGTTTCACGGCCATACTGTAGTGTATTGTAAAAACCAATGTTTAGCATAGACTTGTATTGGTCGTAAGTCAGCAAGTCGTGAGCCTTTGAAAAAAAGTCGCAACTTACTGACTTATGACTCACAAACTTTTTAGCTTTCCACCGGGCTCAGCCGGAAAATGAAGCCAGGGCCTTCGACTGCAATGTAAATGTGGCCATCCGGGCTTTCTTCCACAGCGCGGACCCGGCCGATATTCTTAAATAACTTTTCTTCTCCGACGATCTTCCCGTCTTCCATAATACAACGGTTGATATAGTGATAGCGCAGAGAACCTACAAGCAGGTCACCTTTCCAGCCGGGAAACAGATCGCCACTCACAAAGGTACTTCCGCAGGGGGCAATAGACGGCACCCAGTACAGATCGGGCTGTTCCATATCTGCTTTTTCCAGATCGGTAGTGAAGGTCGTTCCATTATAGTTGATGCCATAGGAAATAACCGGCCAACCGTAGTTCTTGCCTTTTTCGATCATATTGACCTCGTCGCCACCGCGCGGACCGTGTTCATGATCCCATATCGCGCCGGTGCCGGGTTGCATGGCCAGTCCCTGCGGATTGCGGTGACCATAGGAATAGATGGACGGCATGGCACCTTCCTGCGCAACGAAGGGATTATCTTCCGGGATACTGCCGTCATCTTTGATGCGGTGGATCTTACCGCAGTGGTTATCCAGGTTCTGCGGATTCTTATCGCGATTCCCCCGGTCACCTACAGAAAAATACAGATAGCCTTCCGGATCAAATGCCAGCCGTGAACCATAATGATGGCGGGTAGTGGCGTAGGGAAGGGCAACGAAAATGTCCTTTGTGCCTTCCAGCCGGTTGCCTACCAGCTTGCCGCGGGCGATGGCCGTAGTGGAAAGGGTTTCTTCACCTTCCTGTTTCGATTTGGAGTACGATAGATATACCCAGCCGTTTTCATCGAATTGAGGGTGGAGTTCCACGTCCAGTAAACCTCCCTGCCCGCGCGCCAGTACTTCCGGTACACCAGAGATCTCCTGCTTTTCGCCAGACGGTGTCAGTCGGTAGAGTTGCCCTCCTCTTTCGGTAAACAGAAGATCGCCGTTGGGAAGGAAGGTCATACCCCAGGGCACGGAAAGATCACGGGCAATGGTGTCGATCAGCACGGTGGCCGCTTCAGTGGCGACAGTTCCGGTGGGCCCCTCAATTCCATCAAAGTCATATTCCTCTACTTTAGCAATACCCTTTTGGATGTAGGCAACCATTTCATGAATGGCCTCGTCGTCGAGCTGATCGGCAAAAGAATGGGCGGTAGTATCTTCAAACAGGCCGGTTTTGATCACGTGGAACAGTGTATCGGGCGCAGTTCCGTATTTCCATTGGCGGTCTACAAAAGCCTGCATTTGGGCACCGTGACAGTTGGCACAGATGGCTTCGTAGTTGGTTTTTGAAGCGGTAAATTCAGCATCGGCCATGCCCGATTCATTGTTGTCCGCTAATGAAGTTTCGTTCGCACAGGCGTAGATCAGGCCTGAAGCCAGCAGTACATATAACAGGTGTCTGGTCAGATGGATCCTCATGTTTACATTTTAGGTAGTGAACAAGGTTTTGTTTTGACCATGCAAGATTCAACATTTTGACCGAAATTCCTGCATTCTCCCACCATCTATTCGGGATCAGGGTGGAAAGAAAACGAAATTGGCTTAAATCGACTGTCATATTCAGATCCGCATATTGAGCAGGGAGTGTGTATTGCTGCGGATCTTCCAGTAATTGAATAGTACAATGCAGATGGTTTGTAAAACCAAGAGGATTAAAACGGTTAGCCCCGTAGTGAAGAGATCGATGCCGGCAGGGATGTAGTGATAGATCACGGTTTCAGTCAGAACGGTACATAGCGCATCCGTTAGCGGTATCGAAGCAATGATACCCATCAGAACGGCTAAAATCGTCGCTATCAGAAACTCCATTTGAAACAGGCCGGAAATGAACTTATAGCTTCCTCCCATCGCTCGCATCACACCCAGCTCTCTCGTTCTTTCCCGAATGCAAAGATCAAGTACGATGATTAGCCCCAGCAGGCTGAGAAGAATGGTAATCAGGCCACTTATCTTAAGTATGGTAAAGGTAGGCTCCAGGTGTCCGACCAGTTGGCCCATTCGCATATTGACGTCGAGCATACCGGCCATATCGATCCCGTGCGCCAATAAAGCATCATCTACCGCATTTCTGACTTCCGCAGATGAAACACCGGGCTTTAGATCCAGTGCCAGCGCATTGAATGTTTGGGTGGCACCATCATCAAACAGAAAAAAAGGAGCACCGATAGCCGCCAGGTCTTTAAAGATACCGGAGTAGATATAAGGCTTTGTTTCCCCGGAGGGAAAGGTGAGGTCAACGACCGTTCCCAGCGTTGTGCCGGCAAATTTTTGGCGCATCCCCTCTCCGCTGATGTAAAGGCAGTTCCCACAGTCCTTTTTTAGTTCCCCTTTTATAACAAAATCATCAGGTATATGATGTTGGGTCGATAGGATCCTGACAAAGGTGGTTTGAGTATGCACAACGGAGGGTGGCTGATAAGTGACGGGTACATCTTTGAGGGGGACCCGGCTTTGTACGAAAGACAGATCATCCAGAAAAGCAACATCATGGTTTTCCAACTCTTCCGAAAACCGGACTCGTAATTCATAGGTAGCATTACGGGCGAAATAGGCTAGTTCTCTTCTTACGGAAAAATCGAGATTGGTACCCGTAAAGAACAGGGAAGTACCGACGGCCATCAACAGGATCAGCAGCAGGCTGCGGGTACCGGTTCGGAAAAGATTATTAAGGACATAGGTTAATTTGCTGTTGAGTGTGGATAAAAATGTATGTGCCCGAAACAGTTTGTCGACGCTAAAGAAGGTGCCATTCATTGCTTCGCGTACTGTAGCTGACGAAGCCCTGCGCAGTGGTCGGAGCGCAAATAAAAGTGGAACCGAAAAACTGATTAGTACCACCAGTAAATGAACTGGTAACGGAGTGGCTTCCTCTACCGGTTCAAAGTTCTGTATATAGGCAATCATCCCATTATATTTTACGGCGGTGAGATGACCAAGCGGGATTCCGATGACCAGACCGGCGGTGACAATTGCCATGAAGACCAGCAAGTAGCTTACCAACACGGCTCTGGTAGAAGCGCCCAGTGCTTTCATCGTTCCAATGTCGGGCACCTGTGGAAAGATCCAGGTCAGCAAGATCAGGGAGAGCAATACAACGCCCATAAGCGCCAAAAGAAGGCCGGAACTGATCTGTAAAAAAGAAATACCATCAACGATGTTCTGATGGATATGTTTTCCCGGTTTGGGAATGGAGATGATCTGTATCGGACTGCCATTCGTTTTTCCGATAGCGATCAGCCTTTGCCCCACTTCCCACAAGCGTTGCTCATCATCGCTGACGTTGGTTTCCACCAGCAAACGCCGACGGCCTTCCTCCAGATAAGGTTGTAACAGATCGAGTGAAGTGGCATGGGCAAATACGGTTCTTTCCATACGGGCCGGGGCCAGGCGGGCATCATGAGAAGTGCCGCCGATCTTCCACATTACAGCATCATGTTTCGGGAACTGGACTATGATACTGTCCTGTTCTTCCGGGAGAAAGAACCGTGCATTTTGTTCGATCAGCACTTTCGGATTATCGCCGATGGTGTCCCTGACCCGAAAAACATCCAGCCGCATATTGCGTAAAACGTCCACTCCAAACAGCACAAAAGGCATCCAATCACCATTGCGGCTCATTATTTTTCCCCCGATTATTTCTCTTCTTTCCAGATCGATCACATTGGGATCGGCCAGTAAAAGATCTTCAATTCTGGTCTGATAGTCGTCTATTACCAGTTCAATATCAGCCGGAAAAGTGCGGGAAAAATTTACCCGGAAATCTCGTTCCGCCATTTCATAGCTATACAATACACTGCTGATGCCCCAAACGGAAAGCCCGGCGGCAAAGATCATCAATAGGCCTTTTACCTTGGTATGGCGAAAATCCCACAACAGTTTGCTTAAGATCTCTCTCATGGGGCTATTTACTTCAGGGCCTTCAGTACCCCATCCTGGATGGATAGGACCCGGTCATAAGCAGAGAAGGAAATGTTGGCATGTGTCACCATTACCAATGTAGT
The DNA here is from genome assembly GCA_020436695.1 of Lewinella sp. Classification (GTDB taxonomy): domain Bacteria; phylum Bacteroidota; class Bacteroidia; order Chitinophagales; family Saprospiraceae; genus Flavilitoribacter. The sequence goes on from JAGQXH010000085.1 coordinate 9,781, forward strand.
GCCTAGCTCATGCAGGTGTTGAAAAAGAGAATGGATCTGTGTGCTGGTCCTGCTGTCCAGATTTCCGGTTGGTTCGTCAGCAATGATAATGTCGGGATCATTGGCCAGGGCACGGGCAATGGCTACCCGCTGCCGCTCTCCACCGGAAAGCTCATTGGGGAATTTTCGCATTTTATCGGCCAGACCCACTGCCTCCAGGTGGTGTTCGGCTTTAGCCCTGCGACCCGGTTTCGGTACTTTTTTTACCAGATCCATGGCAAATAGCAGGTTATCCCTGGCCGACAAAGTAGGCAGCAACTGATAGAACTGGAATACGATCCCGATGTGTTTCCCCCGCCAGCCGGCCAGTTCTCCCTCATTAAGTACATTGAGATCCTGACCGGCTACCCGGACATCTCCATTACTGGGCCGGTCAATGCCGGCAATGACGTTAAGCAGGGTAGACTTCCCACTGCCGGACGCACCCACCACCACTACATATTCTCCCTGTTCGATCTGCAGATTGGTATGCTTCAATGCATGTACCTGCCCGCCGGTACCGAAGTAGGTTTTATCAACTTGTGTAAGGCTGATCATAGATAAAGTGGTCAGTTTTTGAAATAGGGTTGTAGATCTTTGAAGAAAGCTATGCGGTCGAATCCATAGTCTTTTCGGCTGATGATCTTCCGGTCTTTTTTCGATAGTCGGATAATAGCGTAGCCTGCTGTCTTTAATCGAGCCTGTATCTCACTTTCAAAGTCAAGCAGGATCCGAAAATGATCCTTACCGTAGCGAACCCTAAACGCCTCCTGCAGGTGTTTCTTCTTTTGTTCCGGGTCCCAGTCGGCCATCATTTCTTTGAAGCCCCCGATGAATTGGGTGTTCGCCACCAGTTTTTTCCCTTTATGCTTATCGTACACTCTGCCAAATGGGTCATTACTTCCGGGAATGTAGATGATCGATATTTCATCTTCCCAGTTCTTCGATTCAAAGGTGTCGTCGAACTGATCAACGGTTTGATCCATTTTTTGCAAAATTGCGGATACATCATGCTGCTCGATGGTAATGGAACTTCCTTTTTCAGGCGGATCCTGATCCATGTTCTTGCGGATCAGGAGAACCCCGGCCAGACCAAGGATGATCAATCCCAGCCAGATCCCTATTTTTTTTAACGGCCACATAGGTTGGTTGTTTTTTTGCAGTTTTTGTGAGACAGAGAGCTGCTGCATTACGGCATCTGCAACGGATGGCGAAGCTTCAAAAGTCAGGTCAGCCAATTCCGATCTCATTTTCAGATAGCTTTCCTTTACCCTTTGTAAGTCAGGTGAAGCTGTAAGGGCCTGTTGCAGTCGGAGCTGTTCTTCCTCCGTCAGTTCGTTATCAAAGGAATAGATCAGTAATTCGTGTATATCGGAAGTCTTCATTTTTGATAATTGAGCGGTCAGGCCGGGATTAGGAAATTTGTTCAATAATGGCTCTTAGCTTTTTTTGTCCGCGCATGAGCCGGGAACAGACCGTACCTTCTGGAAGGTCGAGGATGGCGGCTACTTCTTTTACGGAATAACCGTCCATTAGCCGTAAAACGACTACCGCGCGAAATTCGGGTGGTAGGAGATACAGCGCCTGCCGCACCAACTGACGGGTTTCAAATTTGCCGGGATCGGCGGTAGCATCCTCTACCTGGAGCCAGGCATCATCAGTAGCAATGTCGACCTGCTTTTGTTGCTTTCGCTCCCGCCTTTTCAATTCGTTCAAAGAAAGGTTGATCGCGATCCGCAATAAGTAGGTACTCACTTTGGCTGTACCCCGGTATTGATCCAGTGATTGAAAAAAACGGATGAATGTCTCCTGCGCGGTGTCCAATGCAGCCGGAGTTGGTCCCAGCATGCCCAGTATCGTTCGCGTGATCCGCTCTTCATAGCGGCTGATCAGTTCACGATAAGCATACTCCCGTCCTTCCCGACACGCGCCGATCAGTTCGGATTCAGAAATAGCCTGCACTTGCTTGGATGTCATATTGCTATGCGCTGTTTTAGAAGGACCTTCCTCTATTTGACAATGGAACGGATCGATCCATTCCATTAGAGAGGATTAATTAACCCGAGTTGTGTATATTCGTCCGGAATTACCAAAACAACCTATGGGCCTACTAATCCTGTTTTTCCTCCTTTCTATCTTATTTTCTTTCCTCTGTTCCGTGTTGGAAGCGGTTTTACTGAGCGTAACACCTTCCTATGTACAGATCAAACTCCAGGAAGATCCCGTTACCGGTAAACTGCTGTCTGAATACAAAGAAGATATAGACCGGCCATTGTCGGCTATCCTTACGCTCAATACTATTGCCCATACTGTAGGCGCTATCGGCGTTGGCGCCCAGGCGGGGACCTTGTTCGGCGACGATCATATCCGCCTGTTCGGAACGGAACTGCCGCTGACCTATGAATCGGTTGTGGCCACGGTAATGACCCTGGCAATATTGGTCCTCTCAGAGATCATTCCCAAGACCATCGGTGCCAACTTCTGGCAGAGTCTGGGCCCCTTCACTGTGCGTACCCTGCGCATTCTGCTTTGGATACTGACCCCTTTCGTATGGCTGAGCCAGAAGATCACCAAGAGCCTGAAAAAGGATAAGGAACGCTCTGTCCTCAGTCGTGCCGACTTTACGGCTATGGCGCAGGTAGGAGAGGAAAGCGGCGCACTGGAAGAACACGAATCGATCATCATCAAGAACCTGTTGGAATTTGAAAAACTGAGCGTGCGGGATATTATGACTCCAAAGACCGTGCTTATCATGGGACGGGAAACCGAAATGCTGGAAGATTATTACCGGGAAAATACACCCATTCGCTTTTCCCGGATTCCCATTTTTCGGGAGACGAGGGACGATATTACCGGCATTGTATTGAAGGATGAACTCCTGCAAAAGTTGGTAGAAGGTAAAGGCGACACCCCGTTGAAAGATATTGCCAGAGACGTTTCTTTTGTGCAGGATGACATGCGTTTACCGGCTCTTTTCGAACATTTTACCACTAAAAGAGACCATCTTTCCATGGTAGTAGACAATTACGGCAGTGTAGTAGGACTGGTAACAATGGAGGACCTCTTCGAAACGTTGCTCGGCCAGGAGATCATGGATGAAATGGATGAAGTGGCGGATCTGCAGAAATTGGCCCGGCGCAAGTGGGAAGACCGCTTCAAAAATAAACAGTAGATTAGTTCTTTGGTTCCAGGTACTCGGTTGTCAAGAACCCGGTACCTGGAACCAAGAACTCAGTACCTGATATTATACTTCTCGCAGATCCAAGGCGGAAAGGTTCATGTTAATATCCTTTGGATCGAGCGGAGGCAATTTCCCATCGTTATCGCGTAAGTGCTGCTGCAACCAGCGGGCAGCGTCTTTATATTTCTTAAAATTATAGACCTCAGGTACCAGTCCGGGTACCAGATTGATACGGCGGAACATGTCTTCCGGCTGACCGTGCAGACCGGTAAAGATCACGGTGATCCCCTGAGCCTGCATACTTTGTATGGCTTCTTCCATAGCATACATACCGGTTTGATCTACATAAGGTACCCGACTCATCCGGATGATCACGGCCTGAACTTCCGGTAGGGCTTTCACCATTTCGCTAAAACGAGAGGAGAAACCGAAGAATAACGGGCCGTCCAGGTGCTTAATATATACCAGGTGCCCGATCCGGTCAATGATGTCTCCTTCATCTTCCCAGGAGATCTCGCGGGCAAAATCCCGCAGCGGCGTTGTTTCTGCCCTGCGCTCGATCACGTTCGAAATATCTTTCATAAACAGGATCGCTGCCATGACCATACCGATTGCAACCGCTTCGAGCAGACCGATAAATACGGTAAGTAATAATACTGCGATCATGACGAAGGCATCGGCCCTGGGTATGGTGAAGAGATGCCGGAAACCTTTGTAATCGATAATGCTGATACCAACGGTGATGAGAATTCCGGCCAGTACCGCATTGGGAATAATGCCGACTAAAGAGCCGAGGCCCAATAGCACAAATAGCAGCAGCAAACCGGCTATTACGCCGGAAATTTTGGTTTTGCCGCCCGAATTCACGTTGATCACCGTCCGCATGGTAGCACCCGCCCCCGGCAGACCACCAAAGAGAGCCGAACCCATATTGCCGATCCCCTGGCCGATGAGTTCCTGATTACTATCGTGTTTGGTCTTGGTAATATTATCGGCTACTACAGAGGTGAGCAGGGAATCAATGGCTCCCAGTGCTGCCAACATGAAGGCATATTCCACCATCCAGAGCAAATGTCCGAAATCGGTAAATACGCTGAAAAAGCCAAGTTGTAACTTGGGCAAACCGGTAGGCACACCATTTTCGGTACTGTCATTGATCACACTGACCTGCCCGTTGGTGAAAAAGAAAAAAGCGATCGTTGACACCATGATCAGTGCTACCAGTGAGCTGGGTACTATCTTAGTGATCCGGGGGAATAGGTAGATAATAGCAATTGTGGCTCCGGCCAGCAGTACGGAGTTCATATTGATAATATCCGGTATTTGCCCCAGACTGGTGATCGTTCCCCAGGAACCACCTGCCGGCGGAGCAGCGCCAAAGAAGGGGAAGATCTGGCTGATAATGATAATAATCCCGATACCGCTCATAAAGCCGGATACGACCGGATAAGGGATATATCGTATATAGCGGCCAAGGCCGAGTACACCCAGTAACATTTCCAGGACACCAGCCAGGAAAAAAGTAGCAATGATGATGGGAAATGCCGCCGTTATATCCCCGGCATAAGCAATGGCTTCGAGGATAACTACGGCGGAGACGACCGTCATCGGAGCCGTCGGTCCACTGATCTGAGTAGGAGTTCCTCCAAAGAGGGCGGCTAAAAAGGCAATGGCAATGGCGCCGTAAAGACCGGCGATGGCTCCGAGCTCGGTTTGTTCGCCAAAGGCCAAAGCAAGAGGGAGGGCTACAATACCGGCGGTGATACCTCCAAAGAGGTCACCCCGAAAGTTCGAGAAGTCGAACTTAAAGAAGTTACGAATGGCAGTCATACTTATACTTGTAAAGATGATTAAAAATGGGGTTTTTATAATAGCTTTAAATAAAGATAGTAAAACTATTTCTTGTGTGCATGAATCTGCCAGGCAATTGTTAAATACTTTTCATTTCTTAACTATCTGGTAACTTGCCGGAAGTGCTGATCAATTCCTTCCAGGATGATTGTACAGGCCTTACGGATCTCCTCTTCGCTAATGATCAGCGGTGGTGCAATACGAAGTGCATGGCTGTTGAATAAAAACCAGTCAGTGATCAGTCCGGCCTGCATACAATGGCGGATTACGCCCTGTACAAAGTCGAAGTCGGGCAATTCTACTGCCAGCCAAAGTCCGGCTGATCTTACTTCCACTATGGCCGGATGAATGAGTAGGGAACGGAAGAGTTTTTCTTTAGTTTTAACCTGATGGATGAGATCACTTTGCAAAAGTGTTTGGAGGGTTGCCAGTGCTGCGGCACAACCAACCGGATGTCCTCCAAAGGTAGTAATGTGACCGAGAATGGGATGGTGGGAAAGTACACTCATGATCTCCCGGGACGCTATAAAAGCACCGATGGGCATTCCTCCGCCCATGCCTTTGGCCAATAGCAGAATGTCGGGCACGACACCATATTGCTCAAAAGCCCACAGGGTGCCGGTGCGACCGTAGCCGGCCTGGATCTCATCCAGAACGAGAAGCGTACCCGTTTCCTCACAGCGATCTTTCAGGCGGCGGAGATATTCATTGGCAGGAGGCCGCAGCCCACATTCGGCCTGTACGGTCTCTACGATAACCGCCGCCGTATTGTGGTTGATCAGGGCCAGGTCTTCGGTATCATTGAATGTAATATGACGAATACCGGGCAGGAGCGGATGATACGCCTGGGTAAAGTCTTTCGGCCACATAAGGCTGGCCGCGCCCTGACTGCTGCCGTGGTAAGCATTGCGGGCAGAGATGATCTCCGGGCGTCCGGTATAGCGTTTGGCCAGTTTCATCGCTCCTTCTGTTGCTTCCGTGCCGGAATTAACAAAGTATACGCTTTCCAGCGGATCGGGCAATTGCTCCGCCAGGAGCCGGGCGAGGCGTACCTGTGGAGCCATAACAAACTCCCCGTATACGATGGTATGGAGGTATTTATCCAGTTGTTCCCGGACTGCCCCGATCACGGCGGGGTGCCGATGGCCCAGACTACTTACTCCGATACCGGCTATGAGGTCGAGGTAAGCTTTGCCTTCCGGATCGTATAGATACATGCCTTCCGCCCGCTCAATTTCCAGTAAAAGGGGCGTAGAACTGGTCTGAGCTACATGCTGAAGGAACAATTGTCTGAGATTGGACATAAAAAAGAAGTTAGTAAAACATTAAACTGTGTCTAATATGGAGTACGCTGTTTTATTTTTGGTTAACTTAGCCCTGTAAGTGGTACTTTTTGGGTGACGAAATAGCTGGAGAATATTATTTTGGAGCATAGCCCGGCAGCAATAATACAATGAAAAGATACATCCTGAGCATATCTGTTCTGGTTTTCGTACTGAGCTCCTGTCGGTATGAGACCCACCGCCTAAACGACTTTGCCGTACATGGTGTGGATGTATCGCATTATCAGTCTACTGTCCATTGGGATAGTGTTGCTCACCAGTCTTTTCATTTTGCTTTTGTCAAAGCCACCGAAGGGGAATCTTATGTGGATAGCCTGTTCGGTAACAACTGGCCGGAGATCCGGCGGGTGGGAATGAAGCGCGGTGCCTATCACTTTTTTCGTCCTACGCTTTCCGCCGAAACACAATTTGCCAATTTTGTTCGTAATGTAGAACTTTTGCCTGGCGACCTACCACCTGTGCTGGACGTGGAAGTGATCGATGAGGCTACCAAAGTGGAACTGATCACCCGGGTGCGTACCTGGCTTTATCTGACGGAGATCCGTTACAATATTAAACCCATTCTTTATTCCAACCAAAAATTCTACAATCGATACCTGGCCGGCCACTTCGATGATTACCCGGTGTGGATAGCCCGCTACAGCAGCCGCAAACCTGAGCTGGCCTATAAGCGTCCCTGGCACTTCTGGCAATACGGTAATAAAGGGAAAATTGCCGGGGTTGACGGCTTTGTCGACTTTAATGTCTTCGGCGGCAGTCTCCTGGAACTGGAGCAAATGTGTTGGATGCCGGATAAAGTCACAGCAGAAGACAAACGAACGGCAGCTTTATTAGTGACGGAGCAAAAATAAATGAACCAATTTTAGGCTTTTAATATTTCGTTAAGCCATTGACTATCAGGAGATGGTG
>JAGQXH010000860.1 GCA_020436695.1 Lewinella sp.
GCAACGATGCCCAAAAGATAGCATGCTGATTTTTAATCACTTATGATTCTGTTTAAAAATATGGGATGACTCATGTTGTCACTATGGTCGTAAACGAAAATTCTTTCCTATCAACCTCTTTCAGGCAATATACAGCAGCACGCAAACTCAACCGATCATCTCCAGCAACTTGTTGATCGTATTGAGATTTCTAGCCGTCATGGCTATTGGCGGAAAAGCTTTACTCATCTTTTCCGCCAATTTAGAACGCCCGATCCCGTCCGGGGCGTAGAGGTAAAATACCTTTTCGATCAATTCATAAGCTTCTGATCCGGTTTTTAAAGTATCCAGTAGATCATAGTCAACGGAATCGGGCGCTTCTTCCAAAAAGAAAAAATGTACCTGTTTACCCAGTTCCGGTTGGTATGGATTATTGGCTGCAGCATCTTTAAGATCATTTCCACTTAATGCAAATACCGATGGCTTAAAACCGAATTGCCGCTCGATCAGTTCGCCGATCTTATCTTCCGGCTTATCCGGGCTATCCAGCACTACGTTGCCGCTTTGGATGTAGGTTTGTACATTGGTGAAACCGTCGGCCTCCAACAGTTGGCGAAGTTCCTTCATGGGGACGATGTGCTTCCCTCCTACGTTGATACCCCGTAATAGGGCGATCCAGGTTTGCATAGGTTTATTTTAGTTTGCCCAACCGGTTTTTCTTTTGTTTTCATCGGCTGATCATTTTATGATAGGATTACAAATATACGGTTGATCCACGGGGCAATCAACCCACTCCATTTACCGGTCGTGGAAGCCTCTCCCCTCAAAGATCTTCGGAATATATTTTTCAATTCTCGCTTCCCGGGTTTTGGCCTGTTTGGGTTGGGAAAAATAAAGGATGTATCCTCTTTGCCGGCCGGGGGTCAGTGCCTCAAATGCAGATCTGAGCGCCGGGTCTTCATCCAGTTTCTTTTCCAGTTCTTCGGGAATCGGCTCCGGATTTTTTTTAAACGCCACCTTCAACCCGGCTTTTTCTACTTCAACGGCTTCATAAATATACTCCTTTATGGTAGTTTCCAGATCCACGATTTGTTGAACATCCGTAAAACGGATCAGACGCGCCGCCTTCGAGTTTTCTCCCGGTTTATCCAGTATCCCTGCGGCATCCTGCAACAAGACGCCTTTAAAAAAGCTGACCGCACAGTATTCCTTAAAGGCACTCATGATCAGGATATTACTTTCCTGAAAAGTGTAGCAGGGCACGCCCCACTTCAATTCTTCGGTGAGCCCGCAGTCCAGGATAATATCGCGCAAACGCGTCAGTTCCTCTTCCCAGTTATGGACTTTACACTGGGGGGTTCCTCCAAGCGGACAACGCCCGCAACCTTCCGCTAAGTAGTTATCGATCTTAGGGTTCATCATTTGATCTTAAATCTTTACAAGTCATTCAACCCCTTCCCATCAAGGATTTGCGGCGTATATTTTTCCACCCTCGCCATACGGGTTTTAGCCTGCTTAGCCTGAGAAAAATAAAGCAGGTAACCTCTTTGCCGGCCCGGAGTAAGTGCTTCAAAAGCAGCTTTCAGTTTTGGGTTTTCATCGAGTTTGATCCGGAATTCTTCGGGCATATCGAATTCCGCCGTCTTTTTCAATGCCACTTTCAGTCCGGCTTTCTCCACTTCGACCGCTTCATATACATATTCCTTTAAAGTAAGTTCCAGATCCAATATCTCCTGAACACCGGTAAACCGGACCTGACGCGCCGACTGCACGTTCTCCGTCTGCTGGATCAGTATACCCGCAGCATCCTGCAGCAGAGCGCCTTTGTGAAATAGTAGTGCACAGTAGTCCTTAAAACCATGTATCAATACAATATTGCTGTCGTTAAAGGTATAACAGGGCACGCCCCATTTTAACTCCTCAGTCAACCCGCAATCAAGGATGATCCTTCTCAATTGCGCGTAAGCTTCCTGCCACTTGCCGGGTTTGTTGAAAAAGAAATCAACTTTGGGATTCATAACGTCCAATTATTTATTGAAGGTAGCTTGTTAATCCGCCTCATAGTTTAGTACGCGAGCTTTCGCTCCGCGGGCCGCAAATACCAGGATACCACCGTCAATACCAGTAACAAAGTAGGGCCGAAAAGTGTTAGCGCCGGATCTCCAACTACCAAATGGGAAATTATTGCTCCCAACATGGCAAAGAAAAAGCCGGCATAAGCCCACTCCTTCACCAGAGGATACTTTGGAACCAAGACAACAACGACCCCCAGTAATTTCCAAATGCCCAAAATAGACATCAGATACAGCGGATATCCGAGCTGAGTAAAGTTAGTCACTTCCTCGTCCATTTTCATCAGTTGCACGATCCCGGTGGATACCATGCCCAAAGACAGCCAGCCGGTGGCGATCCAGTAGATGATCTTGTTTCGTTTGCTCATTGTAGGTTGTTTTGATATCAGTCATTAGTCGGCAGTCGATAGTCGTAAGTCATAGGGTAGGTGTTAATTTTTAGAATGACATAGCTAGGATGGGAGGTTCGGAGCTCTTAAGTTGCTACACTCCGGGACAGCACTGCTTACCTTTAGCACCCCCTAAACTGACTGATGACTTACGACTCTCAGACTTACGACTTCTATTCTTTTAGCATACTTACCACTTTCTCCAATTGATTATGCGCCATATTGATCCCCTGCGCAAAAGGCAGCTGCAGCATCCGGTCCCGGTCGGCCACCGACTTATACACAATATGCATGGTGAATTTGCTGGTCTCTTCACTGAGTGATTCAAATTCCAGGAACTCCAACTGCACGGGAAAAGGCGTATGCTCCATTTCAAAGGTCCGGGTGATCTTCCGATTGGGCTCAAATTCGTGGATCACACCGTTGAAGCCGTGTTTGTTGCCCTTTGGATCAGTGGTTTCAAATTGCCAGCTGCCGTGCTTTTTATTTTCCAGCTTCAGCACTTTGGTGCCCATCCATTGCGCTACGATCTCCGGCTCTACATAGGCCCTAAAGAGCAGGTGCAGCGGCAGATCGAATACTCTGGTGATCAGGATCTCCTGTTTGCCGTCTTCGGCGTGGATCTTGGTTTTTAGTTCCATATGTTTTTTTAGTCAGTGAAGTCGGGGAGTCGTAAGTCGTAAGTCTTCAGTGAATAATGGATCAGCCGCCTAACAGACTTACGACTTCCCCCCTACTTTTCATCCGATTTATATTGCTTCATGATGTCCTCCAGCTTATTGAACCGCTCATCCCATAATTTCCGGAAAGGCTCGATGAAGTCAGCTATTGCTTTCATTTTATGAGGATTCAGGTGATAGTAAATCTCCCGGCCGTTCTGCTCCTGCTGCAGCAATTCGCACTCGGTGA
>JAGQXH010000861.1 GCA_020436695.1 Lewinella sp.
ATGGAATACCTGCACCGGGTAAAGATAAATACGGGGGCCGTACTGGGCGTACTGAACCATGCCTTTCGACTGGAAGACGGTCATTTACTGTTGAATTTTCAGTTTCCCATGCCGGATGCCAGCCGGGAAGCATTCATCATTCCCAACGAAGGGACTGGTATAAGTATCCGGTCATCCACCGTTTGGTTTGATGAACTGAAGATCTTCCGGGGAGCTGTAACCATTACCAGCGGTGCCGACGGCAGTTTCGTCATCTATTGGCCGAAAGCGCAGGGTGCACCGGAATTCAATCAATATGCCGGTGTTGATATCACCGTTAAAGACGGGGCGGATCACTATCTGATCGAAGTGAAGGGAAAGATCCGGGGGCAGCGGTTGTTTATTCGGTGAGTATCTATGGCTTACTTATACAGCAACTCACTCGGAGGAAACCCAAACTGCTGGCTAAAACACCTGGAAAAATACGCGAGATTGGGAATGCCGACTTCAAAGGCGATCTCTGAGATATTGCCACTTTTCTGTTGCAGGAGCTGATAGGCATGCTGCAGCCGAATAGTGCGGATGAAGACCGAAGGAGATTGATCGGTAAGTGCCTTGATCTTGCGGTGCAGCTGGCTGCGACTCATGTTGACAGCTTGGGCCAGTCCGGAAGTGCTGAACGTTTCTTCTCCGATCTGACGCTCGATCACCTGCACACATTTCTGCAGGAATTGTTCCTCCATAGAATCAGCATGACGAATATTGAGTTCGTAACTGTTTAAAACTGCGGCGTATTTCTCCCGCAGTTGCCGACGCTGTTCGATCAGTTTTTGCACCCGTAGCGCCAGTTCTTCCGGATCAAATGGTTTGGTCAGATAGGCATCAGCTCCGGAAGAAAGTCCCTGCATTTTATTTTCCTGATCTGCACGGGCCGTCAGCATGATCACCGGGATGTGGCTGCTGCGCTCGTCTTGCTTCAGGTGACGGCAGAATTCATTGCCGTCCATATGCGGCATCATGACGTCGGTAATAATGAGGTCGGGGATCTGGCTCCAGGCTATTTCCAGACCGACAGCAGCATGATCGGCCTGGAGCAGATCATATTGAGTGCCAAGCTGCTCGCAGATATAAGCTCTGAGATCAGGATTGTCTTCGACGACCAGCACCGAAGGGCGCCCGTTGGCGGCTGCTTGCGGGATAGCGACCGTTTCTTCAAAAACTGCTCGAACCGGGATCTCCCCGTTGGGTACAGTGAATGTCCGATCGGCAGGTTGCTTCTCACTGCCCTGTTTCAGGGGGATGGAAAGGGCAAAGGTAGTTCCTTCTCCGGGCGTGCTGGCCACTTCAATCGTACCGTTCAGCAGTCTGACCAGTTCTTTAGTAAGTGCCAGTCCGATACCGATACCGTTCTGATTTTCGTGGTGCGTGCGGTGACTGTAAAACCGCTCAAATAGATGAGGAAGGTCTTCCTCGGCTATTCCAGGGCCATTATCACTGAGCTTAACCCTGAGCAAAAATTCTTCATTCGCCTTCATTGCCTCTGTGGTCATGCTGAATTTTATTCTGCCCTTTTCCGGACAAAATTTAAAGGCATTGCTCAGTAGATTGGTAATGATCTTCTCCAATTTATCGGCATCGAAGACGGCCTGGATATCTTCCGTTGGGAGTTGGATCTGATAATGGATCTGTTTGTCCATCGCCGGAGTTTCGAAAGAGTAGACCAGCGCTCTCATAAACTGAGACAAGTTGTCTTCTTTTTCGATAAGCTCGATCCGACCGCTTTCCAGTTTGGACAGTTCCAGGAGCTGATTTACCAGTTCCAGCAGCCGTTCTCCGCTGCGGATCATCTTTGTCTGCGTTTTTTTAAGATCCCCGGTAAAGGTCCCCTTTTGCATTTGCTTCAACGGCCCCAGGATCAGCGTCAGCGGCGTTCGGAATTCATGACTGATGTTGGCAAAAAAAGTGGATTTGAGCTGATCGAGCTCTTTCAGCTTGTGAGCCTCCTGTTCTTTTAATTGCAATTCCAGGGTAGCCTGTCTTTGCTCCATTCTTTGTCGATTGCGCCAGTAAAGAGTGCCTCCGCCGAGAATCAGGAATGAAAAGATACTGACCAAAAGCAGCGATCGCCTCCGATTGGTTTCACGGTCCAGGGCTATTTGTTGTTGTACGATCTGCGTTTCTTTCTTTTGGGTGTCATATTCTACACTTAATGCCGCCAGCTTTTCCTCACTTAAGGCATTGCGGATCGAGTCGTCGGTTTTTTTGTAGTCCCATAATTGGAGATAGGCATTTTCATGTTCTCCCAATTTAGCATAGGCTTCGGCCAGCCAGTGTGTGACATCGGCTACGAGTTTCAGATCCCCGTATTCACTAGCTGCTACTTTGGCCTTTTGATAGTAGAAAATGCAACTGTCCATCCGGTTGAGATCATAGTAGGTATTTCCGATCCCGTAGAAGGTAAAGAATCGGTTTCTCATGTTACCCGGTTCGCTGTATTTCAGGGCATTCCAAAACTCAGGTATGGCCAGTTCATACTGCCTGGTGAGATAGTAACCGGCGGCAATATTTGAATGGATAGGACTTAAATATTCAGTTAATCCGTGCGTTTTGGCAACTTCAAGTGCCTGATTTGCATAGTAAAGCACAGAATCATATTGTTCCTTCAATTCGTACATGGTGCCGTAATTGGATAGCACAAAGATCAGGCTGAGGCCATCCTGCTTTTTCAGATAATACTGATAGAACCGATCGTAGGAAGCTTTGGCCTTTTCAAAATCTCCCTGTGCCGCATAGATCTTTCCAATCTCAAAATCGATGTCGATCACCATGGAATCCTGCCCCAGCGGTTTCAGAAGTTCAATGGCGCGCATATGCTCCTGCATGGCTTCCTCATAATTGTGCCTGCGGGCAGCCGCCAGTCCTACCCGGTAATGACTGACCCCCATGAGGTAGGGGTGGTTGATGTGGAGCGCAAGCTCGTGCCCGCGCCTTGCCCAGGCATAGGCCGAATCGGTCTGGCTCATCTTATACTCCTGATACAACTGGTAAGCGATCTCCCAGCGTACGGAATCATTGGTGTTTTCGTAGAATTGGTGTTGTAGACTGTCTATCACAGGGGGTTGGGCGGAAAGTCCACCGGCAAGTATTATCAACAGCGCAGTAAGAAAAGGGACAAAGCGTTTTGGGTTCATAGTGTTTTCTTTGATCATAGGAGCTCTTATATACTACTGGATATTTGGACGTTGGGACATTGGGACATTGGGACGTTGGGATGTTGGGACGTTGGGATTGGGGGATTTATCCAAATATCTTAACGTCCCAACATCCATATGTCCAGTAGTAAGAAGTACTTATTGCTTAATAC
>JAGQXH010000862.1 GCA_020436695.1 Lewinella sp.
CCAAAAGGGCAGCGAAAATGAGAATGACGTACATGAACGGGATGTGGGTAAAGACAATGATGTGGGTGCGGTCGATAAACCACATGATGGCTAAAGTTGCCGAGATCATCATGATCAGACCGGAGAGTTTGTCAAATCCCGGAATATGCTCCAGACGGACATTCCGGCGTATAATCAGCAAGGTGACCACCATGGAAATGACCGGAAGGATCTGAATGAAAACATCCGTATCCATAATACTCCGGCGTTCGAAGAGAAAGAAGTAGATACTGAGCGTAACGGCAAAGATCCCCGGTACACTTACCATATAGATCAGCGTAGAATAGAGATATTTCCAGGGCGAGATATGGCCTTCTCCCTTGCCCATCCATCCGGCAAGTACAGCGGTGAGCGGGATAATGGTGAAGTAAAAAATGACATACGCGGGATTGTCCGCGATCTTTTGAAAGAATTCTTCTAAGGTCATAGGTATTTGGTTAGTCGGCAGTCTACAGCCGACAGTCAATAACAGGCTATACTGGTAGGACGGACTATCGACTGTCGACTCAATGACTATTGACTTTTATTTACAGATCCAGCAGCATGGTCACCGGATCTTCCAGCAGTTCCTTAACCTTCACCAGGAAGGTGACGGAGGAGCTGCCGTCGATCACCCGGTGATCATAAGAAAGTGCCAGATACATCATCGGCCGGATCTTCACTTCACCGTTGACGGCTACCGGGCGCTCCTGGATGGCGTGCATCCCCAGAATAGCGGATTGCGGTTCATTTAAAATGGGGGTACTTACCAGTGATCCGAAAACACCGCCGTTGGTAATGGTGAATGTACCGCCCTGCATCTCGTCAAGCGAGAGCGAACCATTACGGGCTTTGCCGGCCAGATCTTTGATCTTGAGTTCGATGGCCGCGAAATCCAGGGACTCCACATTCTTAATGGGAGGTACTACCAGTCCGGTCGGAGTGGATATGGCAATGGAAATATCCACATAGTCGTGATAAATAAGATCGTTGCCTTCGATGCGCGCATTCACTTCCGGCATCTCCATCAGCACCTTGGCACAGGCTTTGGCGAACAGGGACATGAAGCCGAGCTTAATGCCGTATTTGGCTACGAATTTTTCCTGATATTTTTGCCGTAAGGCCATCACCTCGGTCAGGTCTACCTCATTAAAGGTAGTCAGCATGGCCGTTTGGTTCTTGGCTCTAACCAAACGGTCGGCGATTGTGCGCCGCATACGGCTCATGCGCTTGCGCTCTTCGCCCCGGCTGAAATCACTTTTGGCAGGAGGAGCAGGAGCCGGTGCTGCTTTCGGCGCCACCTCTTTATTAGCGACAGCCTCTACGGCGTCAGCTTTGGTCACCCGTCCGTCTTTACCCTTGCCGGATACAGTGGCGGGATCGATATCATTCTCTTTAAGGATCTTGGCAGCTGCCGGCGAGGGATGTCCGCTGGCGTACGAATCGGCTTTGGCTGGTTCTGGCGAAGAGGCCGGAGCGGCCGGTTCTTCTTTTGGTGCTTCACTTTTGGTTACCGGAGCGGGGGCATCGTTACTACCTGCATTCACGGCCACGCTGGTGTCGATCTTGGCTACCAGGGCACCGATCTCCAGGTCTTCTCCTTCTTTGGCAACGTGGATCAGTTTTCCTGCAGCTTCCGCCGGGAATTCAAGCGTAGCTTTATCCGATTCAAATTCACAGATGGCCTCGTCCAATGCGACCATATCGCCATCACTTTTCAACCACTGTGAAAGGGTGACTTCCTTTATTGATTCCCCAATAACGGGAACCTTCATTTCTACGATACTCATAACTTAATTTTCAATTGCAGTGCAATAATCCGGGAAAAGGCTTAATAAAACAACAATGGGCTGTGTTTTCTTAGCTATAACAATAAATATGACCGTCAGTTTTCAGTCCTTATGACCATTATGGCTGATCTGTTGATAGTGATCCAACAAACCGCTAAGCCATACCAACCATTATACATCGTAACTACCTTGATCTACATTGATTTTCCCCTTTTTAGCTGAAAAGTTGGTCAAACCTTACGTTAAATCAATTCGGCCGGTGCCGGTACACCAGAATTGTAGCTTTGCCATCCTTTCCTTCGTTGGAGATATATAGATTACCTTCCCGGTCGAAGCAGAGGCCTTCCGGTTGTGGGTGTTCCTCTTTTTGCAGCTTCTGGATATAGACGATCTCGTTTTTCCGGTTCATAACAATGATCATTTTGCCCTTGGACGAAAGCAGGTAAAGATCACCGCTGTTAGGATGTACGGCCAAAGCGGAGGGGCTGAAGTCGAGCTCATCTTCATCAAAAAATGATTTGACCTTATCGTATCGGGGAATCTCCGGATGTTTGGAAAGGTATTGGTGAACGGCATCCAGGGTGAGGGTAAAAGCAGGGTCCTGGGTCAGATGCATATCTCCAAGGCGAAAACTATAGATGCCGCGGGCATCCTTCCTCCCGTCCGGGTGGGCCTTACAGGCCAGTAAAAGCCGGTTACCGACCGGGTCATATCCTAATCCTTCTACGTCATTGTCTTTATTCAGATCGTAATTGAATTTTTCCGTAACCGGCTCCTGACTTTCTGCTTCCTTGACCCAATACACCGTCCCGGTACTTTTAATAACAAATACATCCTTCCCGACCATTTCGATCCCTTCATAGTCGCCATCATCCCAGAAGGAGACCTTGCGCAGAATGCTGCCATCTTTTTTATCTAGGAAATATATGATGCCTTCTTCGTCCTGAACCGCTACCAGCTGTTGTCCGTCGCGTGAAGTACTTAGCCCGGAGATCTCTTTGAGTTCATCATCCAACTCCCAGACGGCATCGGGGGCATGGAATTGATAGGGGAACAATAATTGAGCAGTACTGGTGAAAAAACAGGAAAAAAGGGAAATGACCACAAATGTGATACCTGCATAGATCTTCATACTAACTTACTTTATAATAGGGAACTATTGCTGTCTAAAATTCAGATTATCAGTTATTCATATGGCAGCGGGAAGGGGTGGGGCTTGTTGGTGCCAAAATCAAAGAGATGGCCGCAGATGCTTCAGCGATGGATCGATCCCGGCAATTATATACATTCAGGTGAATTTCAACATGGTCTTCCACAACAGCCATTAAATAACCTGGAATAATATAACTAAAAAAATGCAGACATATTTTATGTGGACCAGAAGTCGTAGGTCAATAAGTCATAAGCCGGACGGTACCGAGTAAGGTTATAAATCAGCTCTGGAGAATAGTTACGAGAGGAGCGTTGGGCAATAAGGTGATAATATGAATCATCCCGGATTTTAAGAGAAGAGGTGAAAAAA
>JAGQXH010000863.1 GCA_020436695.1 Lewinella sp.
TACCTCTACATGCACTAAAAACCATTGCTCTGATCCTTCTTTGAGCCATGCCTTGAAAAGTTTGTCAGCATGTCGCAGTCTCGATGCTGAATAAGAAGAGAGTTGATCCAATTCTTTATCAAGAAAAACAAAACCTTTAGAAAAATCGATCTGATGAATGTAATCTGGAAAAAAGAATTGAATGAATTCCTCTACGAGGTCTTCAATGATGCCCTTCCAGAGGGTATCTTTACTGATCATGAGCGCGTTGTTTGATGCAAGATACTACAAATTTTTGCTTGAAACAAAACATTTCCCAAGAAACATTTTATTTCAAACAGAAGAAAAGAGTACCGCAGCGCCCAGCGTTTCCGGACCGTTGTCAGTAAATTATATCTTATTTAATGCTTTTCCCAAAGCCTTCAGCTCCGAAGGCCGGTTGGCATGCGTTTCCGCCAGTTCACCCGCTTCATCGAAGATCATATACCAGGGGATAGCGATCATCCCTCCCTCTCCAAACAATTCCCGGAGTTCTTTTTCCAATGCAACATTTACCCGGACGTGATGACCACGCAAGTCGTAAAATTTGATCATATCCTTCCACTGCTGCTCTCGCTCTGCATCATCCACTGAAATATAGAGGATCTGAGTATCAGTAGACTGGGCCAATTCCTGCAGCTCGGCATTATATGCGAACTCCTGCTTACAAGGTCCGCACCAGGTCGCCCAGACATCAACATATACTTTTTTGCCTTTGAGTGTAGACACCAATTCTGCCAGAGAGTTGATCTGCTCACTGTTCTGCACAAATGAAATGCCATCGCCAAAATCGTCCTGCTTCTTTTGGTGAAAATCGACGATCGGTTCGATCATAGGTGTCAGATGAACCGTATATGGACTCTCCGGATAATCCTTCCTGAACTGTTCGTACAGATCGATCAGTTCTTTTTCGTATTTCTTCTGGAATGCCTCATATTGAATATAAGCAGCCGTGTAAAAAGCTAAGGCTTCACTTGACAAATGTTGCCGAGCAATCTCTAGGTTGTGGGTATGGATCAGGCCATCTTTGTATATCGTGCTTAAAGCCTCTTCACTAAAATCCTCGTTTGTATATTCCAGATAATTCAGCCAGCTCTTTGTAGTCTGGAAATACCAATAAGAGCGCATCATTTGCTCCGACCGGGCAGGCCAGTCGCCGTAGGCATTACCCCACATCGCTTTGATGGCATCGGTAAATTGTCCGTCCTTCTTTCGGTTATCTTCGAAGAATTTGATCAGTCCCACCGAACCGATCACACCTGCGTAAAAACAGTGACGGTCGGCTTCGACCAGCTCATAGAATTCAGGGGAGATAGCTCCCGCTTTCAACAAATCGTCGAACTGCTTAATTTGTGTATTCCGTTCCTGCAACAGTTCCCCTTCGATAGCAGCAGCGTCCGTTTTTTCCACGTAAGGCCGGGCCGTTTCCTGCATAAAACTAGGCTGCGGAAGATCGAGATATAACATCTGCCCGGCTTCTCCCCTCCCCTTTACCACAAAGGTGTTGGGGGTCGGACGACGGTCGATCTCCAATTCGTAGGTCTCTCCGGGTTCAACGACCATGGTCCTGGCCCAGAAGCCATAAATCCCAACCTTCAAAAAGGCAGCCCGGTCAGTGTCGACCGTAAAAGAAAAACGGCCGTTCTTATCGGGAGTGACCGCCGCCTTAAAGGACAAATTACAAATACCCTTGATCGGCAGGGAATACATCACTTCTTCCGGGATCTCTCCCTTGATCTTGCCTTTGATGGTTACGGTGGTTTCGGTTTCAGCGAAAAGCGCGGTGGTCATCAGAATAAAGAGGCAAACTTGAAGCAATTTCATAGATGGGTATTTAATATTTTGAGTAAAGCGCATGAATTGGTTAAAGATCAGGGAATTTAGAGTTAAGTGCAAGTCCTAATCTTACAGCCGTATCCTATAAGCCGTACTCAGACGAACAAAAGGCGCAATACCATTATCCACCTGCCGGTTGCCGTCAGAACTGTTTGATGCAGGCTGTAATCTCCGCAATACTGAACCACCCATTTCCAGCGTAATGCACCAGTGCGGATGCGCGTAATAATCCAGATAGAGTGAAAGTTGGTTGTCATCGAGGCGAATATATTCTCCATCATTCAGGCGGTAGCTGTTGGTTGGCGCGCGGAAACTGGCACCGCCGTACCATTTGGCATTCCACTGATACTCGTAAGCCAATCGGCCGGGCAGGTTGCCGTACAGGTAAGTCCGCTCATTAATGCGCCAGTCGACACCCACCAGCGGCACTATAAACAGACCGAAAAATTCATCATTGACGTATAAACCCGCCCGAAACTGCTGATCGGGCTTGCGGCGATAACCGACCAGCGCAGCACCACCAAACTGGAAACTGCGGTCTGCCAGCAGTTTTTCCCCGTTGGTACGGATCATCGGCATCATGGTCAGCGACCATTTTGATTCTCCCAGCGGCAGGATAAGCCCCACCGGCAGGGTGACACTCTGCACCCGGTAAAAACCGTCTTCCAGACCGAGTTGGGTCACATTCCATCGTTCGTAATAGGGGCTGAGTAACAGGTACGTATTTTCTTTCAATTTAATGGGCAGGTCACTGCCGACCCAAAGGTGAGTAGTAGGAGTGTTAACCGTATTTTCCGCTCTTCGGATATCGGTGTAGCGGATCTGCAGGGGATCGACAAACGGCTGCGCACGGAGCACCATGCCAAGTCCCATTACCAGAAATAGTAACAACCAGAACCGTAGCGGCACTTTACCTTTTTTTAGGCGGTTTTTCCATTTTGTAAGAGTGGATAGTATCCGGTTGGTCAAACCCATCCAGACTGGGCTGTGATTGATCGCATCATCCATTTTTTCGTTCGAATCTTCCTCTTCACCTTCCACTGCGCCATACATATCCTCCATGATCTTTTTAACGGATTTTTCCACCATACCACGGAAAGGCAATCGGGCCATTAATCCGTAGATAGCAGCACTACCTTTTGCCACCGCCTCCGGATGCGCTGAAGCATATTCATAGGCCGTTTCCAGATCTTCCAGATATTGATCGATCACTCCCACATTGGTAGGTAACACGGTCAGGTGGATACAATCCGGGAATTGCTGTCGTTCCACCACCCATCCTTTTTCCTCCAGCTTATCGGCGATCACAAAAATATCCGGCACATTGTCATTAGTGGTAAAGGAAATGAGATTCATACAAGGCGCTCCCACAATGCGGATGCCGGGCATAGCTTCGAGACCGGCGTGTAATTTTTCTACACCTTCCATCAGACTTTTGGCTACAGCCAGGTAGCCTTCCTCTCCCAGGTGTTTCAT
>JAGQXH010000864.1 GCA_020436695.1 Lewinella sp.
GATGCATATCCAGGTTGATAGTAATGTCTTTTTTATCGGCCAGGATCTTGAATTTATTACTGATATCGTGAGCCAGCTCAGTAATGAAGAAGGGTTCTTTTTCCGGTATGATTTGTTTGGCTTCCAGTTTGGAATACTCAAATAACTGTTGTACCAGCCGGCTGAGCTTCTGGCTGCTGCTCAATACGATATTGAGGTACTTATTGCGCTCTTCGGGCTTTAGCTGGTCGTCCTTGATCTGTAAGGTCTCAATATAGCCCTGCATAATAGCCAGTGGGGTGCGCAAATCGTGAGACACATTGGCGATCAGTTCCCGGCGTAGATTTTCAACAGATTTAAGCTCTTCGATATTGGCTACAATTCGATCCGCCATTTCATTAAAGGTTTCGGACAATACCGGAAGGTCTTTACCGGTGCTCTCAGGGATACGAGCCTGAAGATCACCATCTTTAAAGCGTCTTACGGTTTCGATGGTCGCGGTCAGCCGTCGGGTAAAATAACCCAGGGCCAGGACCCCTATCACAAAAGCTCCCAGGAGCGTCAGAAAAAAAAGATTACCACCGAGTGTAAATAAACGGGTCTTATAAATAGCTGAAGTCACTTCTGCCTGTTCGGCGCTGGCCAGAATAATATAGGCATAACCGTTGAGTGCTCCCTGCTCATCGTAGAAGGGAGCCGCAGAAAATACTTTACTGACTCCCGGATTTCGCGGATCGTCCCCGGTAATGACCTCATCTTTTCCCCGCCTGATAAAATGTTGGACGGGTTGCAGGTCTACGTGATCCAGCTTTACGGCTTTCTCCGGGACCACATAACTAACGATGCGCCCGGTTTTATCCAGCAGGTATACTTCCACGTTCGGATTGATCACCATCATGGAATGCATAATGTCGCTGAGATGTGACGTATCGACATTGCCCCCTTCATCGATATATGGCTTCACCTCTTTAACCATGTGCTCGGCAATGGAGCCGTAAAGGCGCTGATTGGCCTCCTGGAAATATTTTTGCTCCGTGTACACCGTCACGCCTACATAAGCAATACCCAACAAAATGAGTACACCCAGAAAGGTGAGCGAGATCTTCCAGTATAAACGATTAGTGAAGAGATTTTTCAATCTTACCATTGTTGTTTTGTTCAGGTAAAGACAAGCCACATAATCCATCTCCTATTTTAGCCAGTACGCAGCTCCTCATTAAACCGGTACCCGACTCCCCAGGTGGTCAATATGTACTTGGGGTTAGACAAGTCCGGTTCAATTTTTGCCCGCAGTCGGTTAATGTGTGAATTGACGGTGTGTTCATATCCGTCAAAATCATAACCCCAGACGAGATTGAGAATGCGATTACGATCATAACTTTTACCAGGGCTAGAAGCTAATAACGAGAGCAGGTCGAATTCCTTGGGTGAAAGTTCCACACGCTGGTCTTGTATAGTGACCTTTCTCATGTCCAGGTCGATCGACAGACTATCAAAGTTCATTCTCCGTTTTTGTCCCTCTCTATTCTTGACGCTCATCATTTGGGTACGACGGAAAATGGCTTTCACCCTGGCGATGAACTCCCGGACACTAAAAGGCTTGGTCAAATAGTCATCGGCTCCGAATTCGAGACCGAGCACCCGGTCGATCTCCTCCGAACGCGCAGTTAGCATCAATATAGGGGTAATGATGTTGTGCGCCCGCACCTGCCGGCAGATCTCCGTACCCTCCATACCGGGCAACATCAGATCGAGGATGATCAGATCCAGGGTTGGGTCAAGGGCCAGTTGGTACCCCTGCGTTCCGTCGAAAGCAAATGTTACATCGCAATCGAGATCGCGCAAGTGGATCTCTAATAATGCTACAATATCCCGGTCGTCCTCAACAATTAAGACCTTTTTTTTCATGATGTCAGGGGAGTCTGTATGTAGATGAAATTGGTTGTCTTGCCTTATGCTCTTTAGATACTGGATGTTACTTCAGGCAAGTTAAGGATCAAGTATCACAAAAACATCACAAGGAGAAGCGAATGGCGTCAGGCGGACGTTTAGCGGAGTGAGATTCAGACCTTTTTAACATATACTGCGACACCCGGATAGCCTTTACCGGAGTTGCGCACCCGGGGCCAGCCTCGCTTTTTTAGCGCATATACTTCAGACCGAATTTGGCGTCAAAGCTTTCCAATGCATCCAGCCTGATCAGGCCATCACCATTGTTAAAACCATCAATATTGCAGGTCATAGGTTCAAGCGCGACCGACTCGCGGTGGGGGGGCGTGAATACCTGCAGGAAATTGAATTTGTTTTTACCGGTCTCCTGCCAATAGCGCAAATTTCCGAATTCCCCTTCAAGGTAAGCAGAAGCTTCTACGCGGTCAGTTGGCAGGGCGAAACAATTATCGAGAGTGTGGCCGCCAATCAGGCTGCCTTGTGTGAATTTATCATAATTATAGCGCTTGCCATTGGGGATCATAAACCGGTCGATACCGATCAACTCACACTCGGGGAGTAGCAACTGCAGCGTGTCTGCCTTATCGCTGAGACGAAAATAGGGATGCCATCCCAGTCCTACCGGAATAGCCTGCGTTCCATCGTTCTGGAAAGCCATGGTTACCGTGAGCTGATTGCGTTGATCGATCGCAAACTGAATATTGAAAGTGAAGGGAAAGGGATAGCCGGGATGTTCGCCCGCATCCCGGTATTCACAACCTATCGTTGCACCCTCCGGGCTCAAGTCCAATTGGTTGACCCGCATCGGCTTGGCTGCACCGAAACCGTGCAGGGCATTCCCCGTATGGGCATCGTTGATGGGAAATTGGTAACTGGTGCCTTCCCATTCATATCGTCCCTCTTTGAGGCGATTGGGAAAGGGGAACAATACGATATTTTTGGACCAGCGATTACTTTCCATTTCCTGGGCCGTACGATAACCGTCCAATACGGAAACGCCATCGAAAACCAGATCTAATACGCAGGCCCCGTGACCGGGCACGAGTTCCAGCCTGTTTTGGCCATCGGGACTGAGCAGCGTATGTTTTTCGTATTTACCAAAAGGGGTGATCTGATGTTGATACATAGTGTTAGTTTATAAGCTGAGAACGATTTTCTTCTACCAGATGCAGCAGAACGCCATTGGTCCAGCCGAATCCGTCCTGTACCGGGTATTCTCCACCGCCGGCTTCCAGGCTCATATCCGAGACATTGTATTTTTCCACCATTTTACCGGTGTTCTTGTATACTTTCGTATTGAGCTTTATCCAATTGGTCTTGATCGAATCAGCAAGAACAACATCACCGTAATTGCGTAATCCTTTGATCGTGATCCATTGCAAAGGGGCCCAGCCGTTG
>JAGQXH010000865.1 GCA_020436695.1 Lewinella sp.
AAAAAACAACTTACAGGTGGTGTCAAGTATACTGGCTCGGCAGGGGCAAAATTCGAATGATGCGCTGGTGAAAAAATACATGGAGGAAGGCCAGAACAGGATCCGGTCTATGGCGATGATCCACCAACAATTGTACCAGACTCAGGACTTTGAAAACATCAATCTTTCCGAGTATACCCGTTTATTGTTAATAAATATTTCCAATTACTTTTCCCTGGAGGAACAGCGCATTGAGGTGGAAATGAATGTGCCAATGCTACCCTTTCCTGTCGATGTAGCCATTCCATTTGGTCTAATCCTAAACGAACTGGTCAGCAATAGTTACAAATATGGTTTCGCCGGCAAGACCCGGGGCAAAATAAAGGTGGAAGTAAAGAAAATGACAAAAAGCCTGTATCAGCTTAGCGTATCTGATGATGGGAATGGGCTTCCGGAAGATATGGAAAAACGCTCCGAAAAGTCTCTTGGTATCAACCTGGTGAAAGGGATCGCCTGGCAATTGCGAGGCAAGTTAAATTATTACAATACCCATCCGGGCAGTACCTTTGAAGTCTCCTTCGCCAATGATCTAAAACAGGTATCCTAATGGAAAAATTGAACGTCTTGATTGTCGAGGATGAATTTCTCACGGCGGATACCATCAGGGAATATCTGTTGGAACTGGGCCACGGTGTGAGCGGAATGGCCAGAGATGCCGAAGAAGCCCTGACTATACTAGACCAAGGAGCAACTAATATGGCCCTCCTGGATTTGAATATCCAGGGTTCGAGAGACGGCATATGGCTGGCCGGCACCATTAAGGAAACCTATGGTGTTCCCTTTATTTTTCTGACGGCCTACAGTGATGAACGCACGGTAAAGAGTGCCGTGGAAACCCAACCTTTTGGATACCTGGTGAAGCCTTTCACCAAAATGGATATTTACACTGCCCTGGAGGTAGCCAGACAGAATTACAGGCAAATCACGCAGCAATCCGAATTAAAGATCACGGTAACGAGCCGAGATCAACCGCTTTCCTTAAAAGATCATCTTTTTATGAAGGAAAAGAATTTGTACAGCAAAGTTCAGGTGAGCGATATTGTCTACGTAAAATCAGAGTTAAAATATATTGAACTCTACCTGCAGAAAAAGAGATATGTCATTCGCCACAGTCTGTCTGATTTTCTGATACTGATGCCCGCGGAACACTTCATTCAGGTCCATCGATCCTATGTAGTTAATAAGAATTATGTGGATCACATCGGTGCCAACTATATACTAGTCAGCGGAACGGAAATCCCCATAAGCGCGAACCGAAAGGAAGAAGTTCTAAATCGGTTTAATTTCTTGTGATGGTTGTCTTATTCGCATAAGGCCTAACTACGGATGGAGAGTACCGTATGCGCGTAGCGATTACCGGTTTACGTTGAGAATGAACCAGCGGATCGGAGGTCAAAGCAATTGCCCCTTCATCCAGGGCGCAGTGTTCAGGAAATTGGCTACGGCGCTGCCCGGAGGTACAATTTCATCGCAGGCAGCACGTAAATCGGCTGGAAGACGCTGACTTAGCAGCGGTAGCAGGTCTTCGAGCTGGGATAATGTTCTGGGGCCGCACAGCGCCGCCGTGATCCCAGGTTGATCCTTTACCCAGAGTATGGCCAGGTGAACTGGCGACAGGTCCGCTTCCCGGGCCAGGTCAACAAATCGTTGGGCCGTTGCTACTGCCTTTTCAGTAATACGCTCGGCGTAGATCCCGCCTCTTTGATTACGCGGCGTATTGAAGGTTTCCGGCCGGCGATGATCGTAACGACCGGTCAGCATGCCCATGGCCAGAGGTGACCAGGCTAACACGGCCAATCCCGCCCAACGGCAGGCCGGGAGGATCTCATTTTCACAGCGGCGATCGAGCAGATTGTAGGGCAATTGTTCGGACACGGCATAGGCATAATGCTTAAATTGAGACAGCAGGTGGCTTTCGGCCAGTTTCCAGGCCGGGGAAGTAGTAAAACCAAAATAGCGGATCTTGCCCTGACGCACCAGGTCGGTCAGCGTACCCATGATCTCTTCCAGTGGCATATCGGTGGGTAGGCGATGCATCTGGTAGAGATCGATATAGTCGGTCTGCAATCGCTGCAAGGAATCCTCACAGGCCCGTATGATGTGCTTGCGAGAGGCGCCACGATCGTTGATCCCTTTCTTCCCCGTCGGGTAGTAGCATTTGGTCGCCAGTATAATGTCTTCCCGGCGGCCGTTTTCCCGCAGGGCCCGGCCGATGATCCGTTCGGATCCACCATCGGCGTAGCTGTTGGCCGTGTCGATCAGATTGATCCCGCTCGCAATGGCCCGATCAAGAATACGGAAGGCTTCCGCTTCGGGCGTGGGATTACTGAAATTATCGGTACCCAGGCAAAGCGGAGATACCCGCAATCCGGTGCGGCCCAGCGGGCGGTAGTATTGATGATCGAGCATGGCTTTTCAGCTTTGGCGGAAAATACGAACAATTCCTTACTCCTCGCCGGGCATACTGGCTCTTTACGACATTTCCCAACCATCGCGTACCGGTTCCCGAATAAAGGGATCTGCTTCCGGAATGCCGATGGCTTTCATGTTAGCGGCATCCC
The DNA here is from genome assembly GCA_020436695.1 of Lewinella sp. Lineage (GTDB taxonomy): Bacteria > Bacteroidota > Bacteroidia > Chitinophagales > Saprospiraceae > Flavilitoribacter. The sequence continues at coordinate 2,601 of JAGQXH010000865.1, forward strand.
AGTGGATCTTCTTGCCGCCGAGCCGCAGCGAGAGCACGCCGAGCAAAGTGATCTCGGTCAGGTGAGCACCGTATTCGAAATGAGAACTCGCCGCCGGGCCGCCCTTGATGGCATCGACCCAATCCCGGTGGTGGCCGTTGGTTGCGGCGAGGATACGGGGTGCCAGGGCCGCTTCTTCTTCTAGTGAAGTGGGAAACAAACGGGGAGCTTGACCTCCCCCGTCGTAGACCATAATCCCCTTTTCACCGATGTAGAGTGCACCGCGCCGGGCCAGGGTTTGGTCTTCCGGTAATAATTCCGGATGAGCCGGCCGCAGTCCTCCCGCGTACCAGGTCAGTTGGACGGGGCCCTGCTCACCGCGGGCCGGGAAGTGATAGTAGCCGATCTCTCCGTAAGGAGTAATATTTTGATCGCTGTAGCCTGCGGGCCTTAATTCGACGGTCTCCGGAGCCGGAAGTTCGAGTCCCCAGACGGCAGCGTCCAGGTCGTGGCAGCCGAAATCGCCCATAGCCCCGCAGCCGAAATCCCAGAAATCACGCCAGGATACCGGAGCGTATGCTTCGTGGAAAGGGCGGTACGCCCGCGGTCCGAGCCAGAGGTCCCAGTCGAAATCAGCCGGTAGCGCCGAGCGTCCATTTGGTATACCTTCCAGGCTGTTGATCCAGCGCGTGGCGGGTACCCAGGCGTGTACCTCCCGGATGGGGCCAATGACGCC
>JAGQXH010000866.1 GCA_020436695.1 Lewinella sp.
CCGGAAGATCATCAGTAACGTCATTCTCAATGGTATCGGTGCACCGGAAGGAACCCGCTGGGCCAGTGACCATGTGCTGGCGCATGGCATCTATATCGACGATAATGCCACCAATGTGGAGATCGTGGGTAATACCATGGCCAACTGTACCCGTGGGGTGAATATCCACAATTCCCGGGACTATACTTTTGAGCGTAACACCGTGTATAACAGTGCCGTACAAATGTCGCTGATCAACGACGATTATGGTGAAGCGATCAGTGGCGGATCGATCAGGAATAATGTACTGGTAGCGAAAGATGTGGCACAGACGGTCGTTTCCTTGCAGTCCAAAACTAAAGATTTTGCAGATTTTGCAGACTATTCCAACAACTATTACGCCCGTCCGATCTATGATTCACTGCCGATTCTAATGCAGTATTATGACGGAAACGGGAAACTGATCCGGAATTACTACGAACTGGCACAGTGGCAGGAAGATTACAATGAGGATAGTGGCTCGAAGAAGAGCCCGATGGACATTCCTCCCTTTGTGATCGATTCATTGCGCGGAGAGAACCAGTTTGCGAACAGTACTTTTGATGAGAATGTAAATGGCATAGATTGTTTCGCTTCGCAGGGTAACTGTTCGGTTTCCTGGGTATCCAGTGATATTATGGGCAGCGGCGCGATCGAAGCCAAGGGCAGCAGTGATATCCGGGTAAAGACCAATACCGGTAGCCTGGAAAGTTCAAAGCGGTATGTACTGCGTTTTTCTGCTGCCGCCAAAGCAGCCGTCAGTATGGAAGTGTACCTGCGCAGAAGTAGTCCTTATGAAGTGATCTCTGAGCGCCAGACGGTACAGCTAACTACTGACAAAACAGAATACGAAGTGCTGTTCTCCGATGTAAAAACTGAGGCCAGCAGCCGGATTGAGTTCTATGTCGGCGGTGAAACGATCCACTTCTGGTTGGATGACCTGCAACTGTTCGAAGCGGAAGCTTCACTGGCCGATGCCGATGACTTTCTTCGGTTTGAATACAATGTAGGAGATCAGGATACCACCATTCGGCTGGATGCCACTTATATGGATGTCAGAGGTCAGGTTTATACGAGTGAGATTGTTCTGAGGCCCTTTGAATCGGTGGTTCTGATCCGTGACCCTCATTCCCACCCCAATGAGGATCCTAACCCGGACACCAATCCCGATGAGCAACCCAATCCGAACCCCGATGACGGTACCAACCCGGATGACGGCACCAATCCGGACGAGCAACCCAATCCGGATGATTCAATGGACCCGGACGATCCGGATGCGAGTCCGGATACCGGAGTGGATGACAAACCGGATACGAATCAGGATCCCAACGTAGACCCGGATGATCCGGATGCGAGTTCGAACGAGGAACCGGCCTCTAACCCCGAAGATCCGGATATTCCCATCGGAGTTGATCCGGATGATAATCCATATCCGGTGTTCCCCGGAGAAGGTGCCCCTGCAACTAATCCCAATGGATCGGATGTCGGCGTAGGTGAACTACCCGGTAATCGAACCGGTAAAAAAAATTCCGGTGGTAACGATTATGCCAATGGCGGCAGCCTTATGCAAGGGCAATCTTACAGTGAACCGGAGATCATGGAAGGTCGCCTTTATCCAAATCCGGTGAATAGCTGGAGTCCTGAACTGACCATTGAGTATTACGCTAAAAAAAACAATATACAGCTGATCATTTTGGATCAGATGGGCCGCATCGTCCAGATTTTGCAGCCCGTATCGGAGCCTGGAAAGAATATGTTCTACTATGATACTTCTCAACTGGCCTCCGGCACATATTATGTACACATTTCACCCGTTGAAGGCAGAAATAAAGAAACCTATCCATTTGTGGTGATCCGGAATTAACTCCCGGATCCGGCAAAAGGATTGCGGAAAGGAATGAACGGGTTGCGTTTGACAATTGTTGTCATTCGTAACCCGTTCGTCGTTTCTCCCAATGTGTTTCCCGTTAATCGTCAACTAGCTAAACAAACAATAATGAGATTATTATTTTTACATATCCCTAAAGCCGGTGGAACGACCTTCCACGCTGTTCTGGAAAACCTGCATCCCAATAAGAACGGGATATGTAGTATTACGCCCCGTTTTTCCATCCAGGATTTCATCAACCTGCCCAAGGCCAAACGGGAGGAGATCGATCTTTTGAAGGGCCATTTCGAATTTGGTATGCACCAATATTTCGAAGGAGGAGATTTTCAGTATATCACCCTGTTTCGCAAACCGGTTGAGCGGGTTATTTCACACTATTATTATGTGCTGAGAACTCCACAGCACTATTTATACCATAAGGTGGCAAAGACCAATATGTCTTTGCTGGACTACGCCACGAGCGACCTGACCACCGAACTGGATAACGGGCAACTTCGCCTGCTTACCGGAAGTGAAGATCCTGCTATTACCTGTACGCCCGAATTACTGGAAAAGGCGAAGGAGAATCTTCGGAAATACTTTGTATCCTTCGGGATCGTGGAAGAGTTTGACAAAAGCCTGATCCTGTTCAAGAATAAAATGGGCTGGGAAGATTTTCCTGTGTATAAGAAATTGAATGTCACGAAGAAAAAACCACAGGAGATCCCACAGGAAGTAAGGGCTGCCATTGAAGAAAGGAACCGTTTCGATATGGAACTTTACGCCTGGGCCAGGGAGGAGTTTGCCAAAAGCTGTAGCACGGTACCGGCCATTGAAGAAGAAGTCAAGATCTTGAAATATGCCAATAAGGCCTTTGCCGAAGGCTATATGGAAGGGTTGGAAGACGGAAAGAAGGCCCTGTTTAAAAAATACAATCTTTTTGGGATCGGCAGTAAGTTGAGTGGTGCTCTCCGAAAAGTGTCGGGAGCCTTTTAAAAGACTGCTTTAAAACAGTCACTAATGAACCATTACATTTCGGAATGATCTTCAGTTATACCCCATTATTAATTATTGCTATCCCGGCGAATTAATAATGGGGTTTGTTTATTTTAGCACTCCGAGGTCTTGCTTTGTCATTTCAAACAACTTTATAAAGACTTTGAGCGATGGATCTGCATCCGGGGCATTGACGGAACGGGATTGTATAATTATGCCGAATATCATATCTTAGCAACACTTATTTTGAAACATCTTCCTCCTGAGTAGGTATAATCCTACATGAAAACCTGACCTATTCCCTCTTGCTATTCAATTGGATGATCCCTTTTTGGAGAAGAACCTTCCAGCGATCATTTTAGGTATTTCTGATTTGCCATTTATTGCATTGTCAATAAAATTGTGTAACACAAAAAATGTACGAGCGGATT
>JAGQXH010000867.1 GCA_020436695.1 Lewinella sp.
CGGCCGGGTGTAGATCCAGTGACCAACCTCCGAAGGATACTGCGTCGTAATGTTCCCGCTGTTCAACCACATCGGTCTGGGTGAGCATGTAATCGCCTTCAAAGCGTCGACTTTCCCTTTTGCCCGGTATAGTGCCCACCCATTCGAGGGTGAGGTTTTCCGTGCCGGGGTATTTCCCGCTATTTTTTACGAGGTCCCAGATGCCGTAGATCACCCGCCAGAGTTCCCATTTGATCTCCTCTGACTGGTGAATCGTATCCAGGCGACCACCGTATTCTACCCACCACAGGCGACATCCATCCTCCTGCACCTGAAAATTGCGGATACGAGGCAGATCCCCCACGTTTTTAAGGGCAAAGGATGGTGCGACAAAATGCACAGGTTGCCCTACATCTTTGGTGTAAAAATAGAGGGAATGCCCCAGTAGCTCGCCGTAATCTTCCACATTGGGCGCAAAACCCTCGCCGAATTCATCAGCACTTTCGGCTCCCATCCGGAAAGAAGCGCCGGAGAGGAAGGCGATGATGCCGTCGCCGGAAGCATCGCAGAACAGGGGAGCCTGCATAACATAACGGGTAGCGTTTTGACTACAAAAGCCGATCACCGATCCGATGGTGTGATCATCGGTTTTTTCAACTTCGTACACCATCGTATTCAGCAGCAGCGTAATATTGGGCTCATTGGTTACCAGTTCCAGCAGGATCGTGTCCAGGATCAGGGGGTTCCCTTCTTTATTGCGGTAGAGGTTTTCCACCAGGATCTCATTGATCACGCCACCTTCCCGGGCCCAGCGGTTGTTATTGCCCATATGGGAAGTGGCCCCGAGTATCCAGAGGCGGATCTCACTGGAGGCATTACCTCCCAGTACGGGGCGATCCTGCACCAGCACGACCCTGATGCCGGCCCGGGCCGCAGTAAGTGCAGCGCAGACTCCGGACATACCACCGCCGACAATGATAAGATCTGCCTCCAGATTTTCTTCCCTGGCTGACCGGTGGGGTGCAAATTCACTTTTTATCATGATGGATAATTTTTGGTAGTGAAACCATGGGGTGCATCCACAGGGAGAGCCCGATCAGGACAGTCCCCATCAAAATGACCAACAGGCGTTCCTCACTGGCAATGGCACCAAGACTGATGATCAGCAGGCCGACCAGGCCCAGCATGATGGCCAGTACTTTCAACCCGTAGGTGTTTTGCCGGCCCGATGCTTCGGTTTCTCCGGCAGTAGCTTCGTCAGGTATCCTTGCGGCAAAGCGTTCGGCTTCCGGGCTGGTCTTTCCCTGCATCCGAGCCCATAGTTCATAGGCGGCCAGCAAGGCAAAGGGAATGATCGCACCGGCCAGCATTTCCTCGGCCCGGCTCAGCTTCAGTCCAATGGTATAAGGCGTAACAAATTTAAAGATCACATTGATCCCCAACGCCAATAAGGTACAGGCCAGAATAGAGCGGCCGGTATGACGTTTGGAAAACAGCGCCCAAATGGGAGGCCCGTAAAGCGAACAACCCGTCACGGCACCCACACTTAATACTACTTCCACGATTCCCCCGGCGGCCGGCACCAGCAAAGCCACTCCGATAGTGCCCAGGCCAAAGAGAATGGTACTGAGCCGCGCTACTTTCATGATTTGCCGGTTGTCGGCATTGGGTCGGAGCAGCTTGTAGATGTCGTTGGTCAGTACGGCGGCCGACAGATTAAGGGTTGTATTTACAGAACTGGCTGTAGCGAAGATCATTCCCCCCAGCATCAGTCCCAACATGCCCACCGGCAGGACGGCTTTACAAATGAGGAGATAAGCCCCCTCATTCTCCAATCCGCTGAGTTCGGGATTGATGATGCGGTACAACATAGGCGGCAACATCCAGATGATCGGACTGATCAGGTACAGGCCGCCGAAAAGGTAACCTACTTTACGAGCACTTTGGGGGCTTTTTACACTGGTGTAGCGTTGTACATAGGCCCAGTTACCACCGATGAAAATGGTGTTGTACACCACGAAGGCAATGATGAAACCTGCCGTGTATTCTCCATTGGTCAGCGAAAAAAAGGTGTCGGGGGCCTGATCCACAAAATTGGATAAACCGCCCGCCGACTGTATGGCCAGAGGGACCACGATCAGTACTGCAACCGTCAGGATCACAAATTGTAATACATCGGTAATGATCACCGCCCAAAGCCCGCCAACGGCTGTATAGATCAGAATGAGCAGACCCAGCAGCAGGATGCAGGCATTAATGGAAAAGCCGGTAGAAACGTTAACGATCTTGGCCACCGGATACAGAAACGCACCGGTATAGGCCAGTGACAGCAACAGGATCAGATAGGTGTAGAATTGCTGTACTTTTTTTCCCAGGCGCAGGCGGATGTATTCGGCAACGGTCAGCACTCCCGTTTTACGCCATTTGGGCGCAATGATCCCTCCAACCAGAAAACCGGCTGCCGCCATCGACAACTGAATGATGATGGCTACCAATCCGTATTCGTATGCTATAGAACCCCAGACGACGAAAGTCCCCGCCGAGAAAAAACTCATAAACAGGGAAAGACCACTAATACTCCAGGGTACGGCCCCGCCGGCAGCGAAATAAGACTTCATATCCGACCCACTGTTGCGGAAGGACAGCCCGGCCAGAATGATCAGCAGTGAAAAGATGAAAATGACGATATAGTCGAGATTATGCATAGGTTAGTTCGGTGATTAATTCTGATCCAAAAGCCACGCTTCGATCAGATAACTGTAAGTGTACGACTGTGAAGCGGCTGCTTTTTCCAGCTTGTCGCGAATGAGTGGGGTCAGTTTAGTAGTATCTGCGGTCAATAGGTCCAGATACTTTTTGAGTTGGTTTTTCGTCATGTCTTCCAGATGGTCAGCCAGCAGACTGGTAGCCAGCGGATGAGCGTCTGCAGCCAGTTCGATCAGCAGCGTTTTGGTATTGATATCGACGGAGGAAAATTGCTGATAGAATTGTTGACAAATGGTTTCCTCCTGCAACATGCCGGCGGGTAGTTTTTTCAGGAGGTAGGTTCTGCTCAGCGGTTTGGCTATGGCGAAGATCTCCGCGATCCTGTCGTGGTATTTCTCAAAGGCTGCTGCTTCCATGGTCCTCAGGGCATGGTAATAATACGGTTCGTGTTCAGAGTAGAGTAACTGAGCTTCCAGTTGATCCGAATAGATCGAATCGAGATACGATTCGATCTTTTGGGTCGCTTCTCCGTGTATCAGATGCCAGAGGGTATAACAGGAATAGAGCGCGCCTTCCACAATAGATTCTTTAATTTCCTTTTTGGTAGCTCCACTG
>JAGQXH010000868.1 GCA_020436695.1 Lewinella sp.
TCTGTAAGGCATTATTTAATTCATTCCAGCTATTATTCATCGACCCGCTTTCATCAAGGCAAATGATCACCTGTCTGTCTTGGGCCTGCAAGACGGAGAAAGACCAGGTTATCAGGAGTAAGCATGCAGCTGTTTTAAAAAATGAAGTCATTAACGGGGTTTTGAAAAACATTTGAAAAAATCATGTCGAAAATAAAGCTGCTGGTATAAAATACAGCGATCAACAAGCCGCACAGAACAATGGCCGATCTCCGGTTATTATTCTTGATATCATTAATCTCATTAACCGAAAATGTCAATTTGGTGTATAGAAAGATACAAAAAGAAAATAGCAATGAATAGAGGATAGCCGCGATCACTACCAGAATAAAGAGCAGCTTGTAAAACTCAAGTTGGAAAATGAATATGCCCTCATCAGCTCCTCTGACGGTCAAATTGCTGTGAAGGGCCAGTAACATCGGTTTACACACCATGGCCAATGCGGCAAACGTACCGAAGAGATAAATAGAAATGGCTTCATTAAGAGCAAATGAAGATCTACTGGTTCCCAGCAGTTTCAGATTAATACTAAACACAAGATAGCACAAAAAAACGAAAATAATGGCCACTACGACCAATTCCGACAAGCCATTGAACAAAGAAGACCAATCCATCAGATCAAATTTTAATTAAGTGATACTTCCCATTCCGCCCAATTACTCATGTACAACGTGCCTTCACTGTGTACGCCCAGGCGCGTATGCTCCGGGTGGAACGCCGTCGTTTCCCAGATATAATATTTTTTTCCCCTATAGGTGTAAAATACATTTCCGTAATTAGCACCGGGCAGATTCAGTCCCAACAGGGCGTGCTGGTGAACATCACTGCCCAGCATGATCACATCGTAACCCAGCTTTTTCAAGACCAAATAAAGGGCTGTACTGCGGGAATCGCAGTCGCCCATTTTGTTAATGTACATCTCGATGGGCGTAACCATACCGTAATCTATATTTTCCAGGCATCCACCGGGTTGTGCCAGCGGATGGAGGCTGCCGATGTTTTGATGCAACTCCTTAAATTTTTGCGATAGCTTGTTAGCCTGGCCGGCCGGAGCCCCCAGATCAATGAACGTTTGGGGGTTTTGTACCGCTTCGTGCGAGTGGTCATGCACCAGTGTATAGGGAATATTCTGGATACTGGCCACCACAAACTCTGCTGCCCCCGCCCGATCCAGCTTCTTTGACCGGATCTCTGTCCGGTAGCTTTCCAGTATAGGTTCTATATATTTTGCATCGAACTCGACGTAATCCCGTGGCGGGTTTTTCGACACGAGACTTTGCCGAAAAGCGATCGATTCGCGCAACGATGAATCACATATCTCAAAAACAATTTTTTGCTTCACCTTATTATAATCGTAAAATTCGATCTCCGATCTTTTTGTCAAACACTTCCGTACGGGAGCCGGTGTAGGTTGCGCTTCTACTACGTCTTCCGGAGCCGGCACGACCGGTTTCGGTCGTGCCGGAGCGGGCCTGCTTTCCGGTGGTTCGGGCCGTGTCACTACCGGCTCATTCGTTTCGTCAGTTGGCACACCAGACCGGTAAGCCACCGGCGAGGCAATATTTTGCACATAATAATCTACACCGACAACCAGCAAGAAGAAGAAAGCCAATATGAGCGTAAGTCTGATCATCGATATGTTGCACTACTTAGTTTACCCGATAAGTATACACGGTACTTATGGTTGCTGTCTTCTCTATTTCAACGGTATTATTTCGGAATACACGGAGATCCTTTTTTGATTTCGGGTTCACCGGTTCTCCGTTTTTCGACATCTTTTCGGATAATGACTCCTGGGCGATCAGGATTGCTGATTTACTGGGAGAAGCAATGATCTTCATGCCGTCTACCAGGCGGTTTTCCGGTTTGAAAGGGATCAGATACCGAGTGACAAAACCCGTAACCAGCTTCTTTCTCGGGCGCTTATTGGGCGGGGCGTAAATAGCCGTTTTATCCACCTCCATCACATCGAACCGAGCCGAACGATGAAAGCGCGGTTTTTTTATCACGCCGTACAAATAAGTCAATAACAGAATCAGCGAGACCGCTAAGATGATGCACTGTTTGTTGCGCAGCAGAAAATTCTCCTCTTCGGTGATACGGAGTTTCCACCGCTTGACCGTTACCTCCACGCCGTCTATCTTCGGTATGGCTTTAAAGTTACCTTCGATTAGGCCGGATGGTACCATACAATCACAAAACAGGGCAGTTTTCTTAAAACAAACCAGGAAAGAATTGCCGGACGAATCGATGGTACAGGAAATACCGAAAGGAAGATCCTGTACTCTCAACGAATAATTCGCCGGGGCTACAAGCTGTTCGTCTATGAAGTATTGAATACCAATACAACGGGGGTTCCGGATAAATTCCCGAAAAGGGACCTCCCCTAAATCCACGGCGACCGTATCTACTGCCGGTGCACAATTTTTTCTGGTCACCGTAAAAATCAGATCTTTTTGGTGAAAGTATCCCTGATAGCGGGCTTCCACACTAATATAAGTGGTATCCCCCTGCAGGTCGATCTTTCCTACCGCGTGGTCCCCCCGAATAGAAAAAGTAGAGGTTCGGCTACCGTTGTTGGCCGTTACCACCACACCATCCATTGAAGCGATCTTACTACCGTCGTTATCTTCCAGAAAAGAGCGAAGTTCAATTGATTGCACATCGTCACAAACAACGTATTCATTGCGGGCCGGATCAGAAGATACGATATCCGAATTGAACTCAGTCTTCAAATTGGCAGCGACGACCGGAATAACCAGTACCCGCTCTTTATCTATTGCCTGATCGAGGCTGACAAGTATAGTCTGTCCCTTTTGTATCAGGGCATTCCCCCGGTCTTTTACTTCAAAATATTTCCCCTCCAGTATCTTGCTCTCCATATCCAGTTTTTGAGATACCTCCAAGGCCTGATCTCCCTTTACAGACGTAATCTCCGGGTCGGCAAAAGGACTGGTACTCTCCTGCTGATAGATGATCAGTAATTTCTTTAACGGAAACCGGACATCGAAGGATAAGCTGGAACCGGACAGTTTGAAATCGACACTGGCCTGATCGGCTCCCGCTATTTTTTTGGAAATATCCTGTAGATTGGCATTTAACTCGTTCCCGTTATTGGGGTTAGTCCGAATGACATCGAACAGACTGATGCTGCTCATAGCTGTTTCGAAATCGGATTGCATATTCAGCGTGGCCACATCATCCTCGACTTTCAAAAAATAAAGCTCCGGCTTCACCCGGCTATACGCCCCGA
>JAGQXH010000869.1 GCA_020436695.1 Lewinella sp.
GCTCTTTTCAGCAAAACGCCCGTGATCACCTCCAAATTCTCCTCTTTACCAGAAGCCGCAGGGCCTTCTTCCTATCAGGTAGATCCGGCCGATATCGATGCTATTGCACAGGGTATGGAAGGCATTCTGAATGACGATGATTTCAGAAAACAGATGGTAGAGAAAGGCTATCTCTATGCCCAGCAGTTTCGCGGCGAACCGCTCACCCATCAGATGATGTCTCTTTATGAAACGATGTTAACATAGGCGGTTTTACCGGTCGATAGCATTGCAACTGATTCTTAAACAATGATATTGCTATTGTCATTGCTATTGATATTTTCAGCCTCCATCATTCAGAACCAATCGCCTCTGGTCCCTGGAGCCCAAGCACCAAGTACCTAATTACTCCTCCTCCCCCATCTGATCTTCTTCGTACAGGCGATTGAACAGCGCGTCTACCCGGTACATCTCATCTAGCGTATCATCGGCAAAAAAGGCGATCTCGGGAATGCGCCGGATATGGCGTTTTATGCGATTCGCCAGCGACTGACGCAGGCGAACGATCTCTTCCTCCATTTCCAACAGAACCGCCTGCTTGTTCTCTGTATTAAAGACACTGAGGTAGATCTTGGCCTGCCCCAGATCAGGTGTCATTTTCACAATGGTCACCGTCACCAGCGGTTCGGGACCGTAGATATAGCTCCCCTCCTGCTGCAGTACCAGGCTGAAGTTTCGTTTAACCAGCTCAGCGGCCTGTCTTTGTCTTTTCGTTTCCATAGCTATATGTTAGTCGTTATTCAATTAGTCTTTAGTCGCTAAGTCAAAGGTAAAGTAAGGATAATGATGATAGGAGGGAACAATTACCATCTCAATTTTCATCGATCTTTACTACTATTAATTTAAAGCCCGCAAAGATAAGGCAATTCCTGCCAAATTGGTTCCAATGCTGATGTTATGATGCTATGATCCTGTGATGCTCTAATGTGGAGTGGGGGGTAATAATTCAGGCTATAGGCTAACGTTTGGCTGTCATTTTGGTAAATCAACTCCTTGTCAAAATCAACAAGAAAAGATCTCGCCCCCATTCACTGCGAGTACTGCAATGATTCTGTCCCAACCCTGAATCGCATCACAGTATCACAGAATTACGACATCGTAACATCAGCCAAATTTCCAATAATTCCTTACCTAAACCCTATTTTCAACAAAAATAATTTATTTTTACCGGGCTGTCCATGCAGCTAAGAGATCCATGAAAGTACTAGATAGTCCGATAGAATACCTGAAAGGCGTAGGGCCGTCCAAAGGCGATCTGCTGAAGAAAGAACTGGGTGTCTACACGCAGCGTGATCTGCTGATGCAATATCCTCACCGGTATATCGACAAAACGCAGTTTCACCGGATCGGAGAACTGAGTGAACACAGTGGAGAAGTACAGATACGGGGTATTCTGAGACGACTGACCATGGCGGGTGAGGGCCGAAAAAAACGGCTGGTCGGTATTTTTCGGGATGCCAGCGGAGCGCTGGAACTGGTCTGGTTTACCGGCGCCAGTTGGATCGAGAAATCGCTGACCGTAGGCATGGAGTATATCGTCTACGGACGCGTCGGTGCCTTTGGGAATAAACTGAATATTGCCCACCCGGAGATCGAACCGGTCAAGGAGGACAATGTAAAAGTCGAAACCAGCTTTGCCCCCGTTTATCCCAGTACGGAAAAACTCAACACTAAAGGGCTCAATGCCCGCGCCCGCCGGCGATTGATGAAGGAACTACTGGACAAGCTGACCCCGCTGGATCTACCGGAAAATCTGCCCACCTATCTCATCCAGAAATTCCGTTTTCCTTCCCGCCTGCAGGCAATGCAGCAGATCCATTTCCCCAAAGATCAGGAGGAACTGAAAGCAGCCCGCAATCGGCTGAAATTTGAAGAATTGTTCTTCCTGCAACTCCGGCTACTCCAGATCAAGCGCCGGAGAAAGGATGCGATCAAAGGTTATGTCTTCGATCAGATCGGCGACTATTTCAACCGGTTCTATCAGGATCATTTACCTTTTGAACTGACCAATGCCCAAAAACGGGTGATCAAAGAGATCCGGCGAGACCTCGGTTTGGGGGTGCAGATGAACCGTCTGTTGCAGGGAGATGTAGGCAGCGGTAAGACCATGGTAGGCCTGCTCTGCATGCTCATTGCCCTCGATAACGGTTACCAGGCCTGTCTGATGGCTCCCACTGAGATCCTGGCCCAGCAGCACTACGAAGGTATTTCGGACTACCTGAAAGGGATGGATGTGAAAGTAGCCCTGCTCACCGGCAGCGTAAAAGGGAAAGCCAGGAAGCTCATTCTACAAGAACTGGCTGCCGGTGAGATCCACATTCTCATCGGCACGCACGCCCTGCTGGAGCCCAAAGTTGTATTTGCCAACTTAGGTCTGGCCATCACCGACGAACAGCACCGTTTTGGAGTGGCCCAACGCGCTAAACTCTGGGGGAAAAACAATCCGCTGCCGCCTCATATTCTCGTAATGACGGCTACACCCATCCCGCGTACCCTGGCCATGACGCTTTACGGTGATCTCGACGTATCGGTGATTGACGAATTGCCTCCGGGACGCAAACCGGTTCAGACCATCCACTGGACCGAGCACCACCGCTTACGCATCATCGGCTTTATGAAGGAACAGATCGCCCTCGGCCGCCAGGTATATGTGGTATATCCCCTTATTGAAGAATCGGAAACGCTGGATCTGAAAAACCTGGACGAAGGCTACGAAGCACTGCGCCGGGAGTTCCCGATCACCAACTATCAGATCAGTGTGGTGCACGGACGAATGAAACCGGCAGATAAGGATTTTGAAATGCAGCGCTTCATCAGGAACGAAACGCAGATCATGATCGCCACTACCGTGATCGAAGTAGGCGTAAATGTCCCGAACGCGTCGGTGATGGTGATCGAAAATACGGAGCGCTTCGGCCTGTCACAATTACATCAGCTACGCGGGCGCGTGGGCCGGGGCGCCGATCAATCTTATTGTGTACTGATGTCAGGGTATAAGCTGAGTAACGAAGGGCGCGAACGCATACAGACCATGGTGCGCACCACCAATGGTTTTGAAATTGCAGAGGCCGATCTGAAACTACGTGGCCCCGGCAATATCGAAGGTACCCAACAAAGCGGCATCCTCAACTTCAGTATTGCCGACCTGGCTAAAGACGGGCAGATCCTGAAAACGGCCCGCGAAATAGCCGCCCGCATCCTCGATGATGATCCCACCTTACAACGACCGGAGCATCATCCCATCAAG
>JAGQXH010000086.1 GCA_020436695.1 Lewinella sp.
TGGGAACCTGGGAGCGGTCGGGGCGTTCCACGTAGCCTTCAAAATTCAGATTGGGATCAAACAAGGTGACGGCGTAAGAAGCTACACCGGAGATCTTTACCGGCTGAGGGGTACTCATTACCTTCGGTTCAGCATCGATGTAAAAATCCGGCAATGGATTCTCCACAAAGCTGACTACGTTCAGGTCCGGTGTAACCAATTGGGTGTTCAGAATAAATAGCTGGTAGTTGCCGGATTTAGGATTGGCAATGCGGTAAATCCGGTAATAGGCATCGTCAATGAGTTCATACTCATCTTTTTGTAGTTTATGGCCCTCCGGATCAATAATGTCTACACTACGGCTGATGTTTTGGTAGTCCAGGTTGCTGGCCTGTACGTTTTTCAGACCCATGAAGATGGTCAACCCTTCGGCGTTTTTCTCAACCGGTAAAGTCAATAACATGGCGGGAGAAGGGAACTCAAAGAAGATATGTTCTTTGAAATTTACGCCGCTGTTAATCAGACTGTAGCCCTGCTGGTGAGCAGCTAGTTCGGCGTAGATGGCCGGGATCTGATCATCGGTATAGGCCGGCAGCATTTTACCTCCGGATTCGGAAGCCAGATCCGACAGCAGTTCCGTATCGGCACCATTTCCTACGGGAATAGAGTGAATAGTGACGCCGGCAGAAATGAGGTTATCGGCAACGGCATCAGGATCGGCACCGCGATTGTTCTGGCCGTCAGACAACAGGAACACGGTCGGGTTGGTCAGTGTTTCTCCACCGGCCGCTGCTACCGCCTGCGCAATTTGCAATTGTACCCGCGATTCGATCAGACCGTCGCCGATGGCCGTGTTCCCACTAGCCGTCAGGCTATTGATATCACTTTTGAAGGCATTGGCATTGGCGTTGGTGAGGCTCTCTACCGAACGCACGGTAGAAGCCGTACTGCTGAATTCCACAATACCGAGTTTGATGTTCTTATTGCGTTGCAGATCAACGAAGGCACGACCGGCAGCCTGGGCGAATTCCAGCCTCGTACGATCACCAACGTCCTGTACACTCATACTTCCGGAGCGGTCAAAGGTCAGCACTACCAGACTGGATCCTTCCGTCTGGGTAATGATATTCAGAAAGCCGTCGCAACTGGCCGGTACGGCGGCAACCGGCAATAATGGCATGGTCAGGCCAAGGGCAGGATAGTTACGCACCAATACCTCCCAATCGGACAGGCCGCCATTGATGAGTGTATTCTGGCTGGCCTCATAGCGACCGGTGCCGCCGTTGAAACCCGTACAGGCATCTCCCGAACAAAGTCCCATACCCGTGCAGGTCTCTGTAGTCGGGCAGCCACTGCCGTCACCCCGCAGCGGGTCATGATTGCCCGGTACGGTCAACTCACTCATGGTATTCTGATTGGCCATGATGGTGTTGTTGCGATCGTCTACATTAGCCGGGTCAATGGCCGGGCCGATACCGCAGGGGCCACCCCAACGACACTGTTCGTCGTATTCATCACCAATACCGAAGGCCAAATGACCCAGTTCGTGGGCGATTGTCCGGCCGTCTACACCATTGCTGAAAAGGTTGATGTGGGCGCCGTCCCGACCGAAGCCACTTCCATCCGTCCAGAAGCTTACTCCGGAGCGACCCGGGTCGGGTAGGATCCAGATATCGGCCTGGGCTTCATTAACCGAGCCGGACGTGATCGTAATGTTACCAAACACGATCTGTCCGTCCGTAGCATCGCAAATAGCGTCATTAGCTACCCTGAGCTCGTTTTGTAGATTCGTGATATCGGCAGCCGTAGGTACAAAGCGGAAGTTGACGGTAAAGTTCATCAGGCCGCGGATACCGGCGGGGTTGGCCGGTGCCGGGGTGATGGTGCCGCTACCGGCGTAGGTGAGGATCGGTGTGATCAGGAAAAGGATCATCATTAACAGACCGGTCTGGGTCCATTTCCAGGTAGTTTTCATAACATAAGTGGTTTTTTGGGGCTATCCGGCCAAGGCTGGGTAATGGTATTAGACTGGGGTTTCCCAACCTACTGCCAGTTTGGAATTAGATAGCCTTTGAAGTGATTGATTTAGGTTTTTAAGAATATTGAAATTTGTGGTTAATGGTCAGTTGATATTGACAGTGCCATTACCAGTATGGCGTTTAAAACGAAGGCGTACTTTAGGGCAATAACCCCAACTATTACGCGATCCATCTTTAACTGACAACTGACAACTGACAACTGACAACTGACAACTGAAAAATAGATAGTGTGCTGTAACTCCGTAGAAAAAAATTGCTATTGCTGATCGTAGAAGGGTGTAGAGATAAGTTGCTATAGGATGGCCGCTGTATCGGCCGGTTTGTAAGCTTTATACCGGGAATTTGGAAGGCGTTACAGGAAGACGAAAAAAATTCAAAAAATTAATTCTATTCTTCAGGATAGGTAAGCTTGCCAATGACTGGGTTTTATTGGTAAGAACCAGCAAGATCACCAACTTCTGTGTTTGTTCCTGTCCATACAGCCGCTCTTTCGTGTGACTTTTTCAATCGCCAAAAGTCACCAAAAGGCTTGGCGAAACAAAGGCTAACCCGCTATCCAGGCTCCCGCACCCACGTGTTTCGCCGGGCCCGCCCGCCACGAATGGACTGATTGCTTCCCGATTGGCAAGCTTTTTCTGTCTTGTTTTATTACGGTGCTTATTTCCATTCTTTTTTGGCTTTATACGGGAGCAGTTTGCTATATCGACCTATTCTTCGATAAAATGTATGAAGCAAATTTCCCGAAGTCCTTGCTATCTTGTCAATTGTGAAAAGAAGGTAATTTGCCGACGGCAAATTCAAAAAACTTTGCGCAACTTAGCGTTCGTCGCGACTTCGCGTTGAAAGTCGCGACTTTTACTCCTTTGAGTCGACTGGCTCACATTCCATTTTACGCAAAACGGATATTATGAGATACCTACTCTTTCTGCTCCCTCTTTTTATCGTTTCCACCTCATTAGCCCAACACATGCCCCATGGTTCGTTGCGGGTTTCCGATAACAGTCGCTTTCTGGTACATGCCGACGGTACCCCATTTTTCTGGCAGGGTGATACGGCCTGGGAATTGTTTCATAGATGCAGTAGGGAAGAAGCTGAGGAGTATCTGCAAAAGAGAAGATCACAGGGATTTAACGTCATACAAGCGGTAGCATTGGCCGAAGTCGACGGATTGCATACGCCCAATGCCTACGGCGAACGACCGCTGAAGGATGATGATCCAACTCAACCCAATCCCAAATATTTCGAACATGTAGACTATATTGTTGATCGGGCAGCGGAGCTCGGGATGTACATTGCTTTATTGCCGACCTGGGGTGACAAGCTCTTCACCAATCGTTGGGGAGTGGGGCCGGAAGTGTTCAATCCGGAGAATGCCCGCACTTACGGAAAATGGATAGGTACTCGTTACAAGGATCGTGAAAACATAATCTGGGTATTGGGCGGTGATCGTAATCCGCGCCCGGAGACCGATGATGTCACCGTCTGGCGGGAAATGGCGAATGGAATAGCCGAAGGTTGCGGCGGACAAGATAAGGCCTTGATGACCTTACACCCTCAGCCGGCTTCACCAGGAGGCTCGTCCAACTGGTTCCATCAGGATGAATGGCTTGATTTCAATATGCATCAGACCGGTCATTGCGCCAATAAACCTACGTATGAGTTGATCGGTCATGATTATAATTTGAGCCCGGTCAAACCTGTACTGGATGGAGAACCGCTCTACGAAGATCATCCCAACTGCTTCAATGCCAAAGAATTGGGCTACAGCGTGCCGGAAGATATTCGTCGGATCATGTACTGGAATGTCTTTGCTGGTGCTTTCGGTCAGACCTACGGTTGTCATGATATCTGGCAAATGTACACCAATGAGCGTCAACCTATCAATGGCCCCCTGCGACCGTGGAAAAAGGCGCTGGACCTGCCGATGGCCTGGCAGGTCCGGCACCTGAAACATTTAATGCTGTCCCGTCCTTTTCTGACCCGGATACCGGATCAGCGTATGATCGTCGGAGATCAACCGGAAGGTGAAGATTATGTGATCGCTACTCGCGATGAGAACGGTAGCTACGCCATGATCTATTTCCCCACCGGAAAAGCCGTTACGTTGGATCTGAGTGCGCTCAGCGGGAAAAAAATCCGGGCCTGGTGGTTTGATCCTCGTACGGGAAACGCTTATACCGCCGGAAAAAAGATCCGCAATAACGGCCGGCAATTGTTCCCCCCACCTACTTCCGGCAGGGGAAACGACTGGGTACTGGTCCTCGACGATGCTAAAATCGAATTTCCTGTCCCGGGGCAGGAAACTCGATTTTAGCTCTTGAAGCTGAAGGGTACAACGACCTTCAGGCTCACATTTCGGCCCATATTGAATACTCCCGTTCTACCCGTTACATTATTCTCATCGGCATATTTCAGCCGGCTGAGATGACTTTGGTAGGCGACGTCAAAAAGATTATTTACGGCCATGTAGAAAGAGAACAGCTTCCGTTCATTGGACATTACATCGGCACCTGCTCTAACGTCTAGCAGAGAATAGCCGGGTGTTTGCGTCTCTGTATCATTGGCGGCGTAGAAATGGTTTTGTGGAAATACGCCTTCCAATTCTACATGTAGATAAGCATTAGCTATGTTTTTCGTGAGCTTTTTGACCTCCAGGCGCACCTCCGGCCTCAGTTGTGCCGGCGGAGTGAATGGAAGATAGCGAGTCGAATCCGGTTGGTTGAGTTGTTCGGACAGCACATAGGAGAAAGTCGCCCCCAGGTGTAGCCAGTCGAGTGGATGCGGATGAATGTCGAGGGACAGTTCCCCTCCTTTAAGGTTGGCATTGCCGGATGTATACTGGAAAACGCTGAAGTCTTCACGCAGTGAGTCGACTCCGCCCGCCCCTTGCAGTTTTTCGAGGTAGATAAAGTTGTGGATGCGGTTGTTGAAAAGGGTCAGTTCTCCGCTGACGTGATCGGTATTCATTCCAAGGGCAGCATCGAGTTGGAGACTGTTTTCAGCTTTGAGATCAGGGTTTCCGATTTCATAGCGAATGGTACCTTCGTGTACACCGTTGGCCCCCAGTTCGGCAATATTGGGGGCACGGAACCCCCGGGATGCGTTCAGTTTGGCATACCATTTGGATGAGATCTGATAGGTTCCCCCAACGCTACCCGACAGGCCGGTGAAAGTGGTGTGGAAGGACTTAAATTGCTGATAGCGCCCGGGCACAGACGGATCGACCGGTTCACCCTGATCGTTTAGATAGAGGTCGTCTCCATTTTGATTGCGGACATCGATCCGTAAGCCGCCACTCAGGTCGAACTTACCCAGAGATTTTTGAGCAATGGCAAAGGTACCCAGATCGAACAGTTGATAGTCGGGGATTAGAAATTCAGAGCCTTTGTTCCGGGAATCTTGCTGCATGCCATTGGCACCGATGGTGAGGTCAAATCCGTCCTTATTTGGTAAGTGGTAGCGGATATCGTAGTTGAAAGTATTCAACAAAAAGAACAGACCGTATTGTCCGGGATTTGCTGCTTCTGCAAATTCCTTTCGCTGGTTTTGCTGAAAACCCAACGTCGCCTTCAAAGTACCCTGACCAATGATCAGACTGTTGTTCCACACTGCTTTATAATGACGGACCTGTTGGTGCGGCGTTTGGGGATGATAAGAGTGAAAATCAGACCGCGTGGCCAGTGCAAACGCTTCGCTTCCGTCGGCTAACGCGATGGGTTTGACGAACTGCCCGGTGGTACTGTCACGATCTCCTTCGACAATACCGGGATCGAGATCATACAGACTGAATTTCAGGTGCGAATAGCCCCATTGTTTGTTAAGGCCAATGAGCCCATTGAAGCCGTTCTCCCGAAAATTGGAGTTAAATACATAGCCGTCATAGCTGTTTTGATAGGCGTGGGCCGATTTATTGCTGTAGCGGGCTTCCCAGATCAGGCCATTGTTGTTGCCGCGCAGATTGGCTGACAGGCCGATCAAACCGTTGTTGGTCTGGTAATTTGCCAGCACACTGCCTTGGATATCACCGGACGGTACCGGTGGCGGACTGAGAAAATTGACCACGCCGGCCATGGCATCGGAGCCGTAAGAAAGGCTGGCCGGCCCTTTGAGGATCTCCACGCGGTTGACGGAAAATTCGTCGATCTCGATGCCATGCTCGTCGCCCCACTGCTGCCCTTCCTGCCGTATCCCATCATTGACCACCACTACCCGGTTATAGCCCAGGCCGCGGATTACCGGCTTGGATATGGCAGCCCCGGTAGAGACCTGCGATACTCCCGGCTCGGCGGCCAGTGCATCGATGATATTGGTGGACGATCGCTGTAGTAATTGTGGAAGCGAAACCGTGCTGATCGGGGTAGGAGTCCGGTTTTTTTCTATCGGGTTGGAAACTCCCGTAACGATTACCTCATGTATCTCTGAAATGGACTCTTCTAATGCGAAGTCTCGTGTGTTGGTTTCGGCCAGATCGATCGTTTCTACGATTGATTTATAGCCCAGATAGGTTACTTCCACCCGTATTTTTCTGGCCGGTAGATTATTGATCAGGTAAGTACCATCGATATCAGAGGCAGCTCCGGTTTTTAGATCCGGGAGGTAAACACCGGCTCCAAGTAGCGGTTCTCCGGTTGTTTTATCGGTGATAATTCCGGACAGACTGGTCTGGGTATATACAGGCAATATAGTGAGCACCCCCAAAAGGAGGATCAGTATCTTTTTCATTGAGCATCTGATTTAACTTAAGAAAATTTCAAAAAGGGGCGTGTAATAAGCCTGAAATGTTAGCCTATTTGTTACACAAGCCCGGGAAAATTCAGGCATTCATTGGAGGTGCTCGCAGAAAAAAATTGTGTAATTGGTTGCTGACGGGAACAACTTCGAAAAAAGAAAATATTGCTGTGGTGATGGGGGGGCTGCCGTAATCCGCTAACTGAAGGCCTCCCGGCACTTCGTACGCGGGTAACATGAAATCGCAGATCGGGCAGTAATGCGTTACAACATGTGCATGCTTACTACCACCGCTCTTGCAGTGGATCGCCTCTTTATGTTCCCAGGAGTGTATCGACTGTACGACCAATGGAAACAAAAAACTAATGAGAACAATTAATGTAGCCCCCGATTTCATGCTTTGTCGCATAGGGCAAAATTGCACAAAATATCGTTACCCTGCAACAAGACAGGAAAACACGAAAGTCAGGACGCTAAATACGCATACACCGCCGCAAAATCTTCCCGACCCAGTCCAGCTGCTTCTGCACCGGCGAATAACTCCTTGGCCAAATTGGCCAGGAATAACGGCTGACCATGTTGATAAGCAGTGAGTGTGACCAGGTGCAGGTCCTTATGCATGAGTTCCAGAGGGAACATGACGTTGTATTGACCGGAACGGATCATTTCTGCCTTCGCTTTGGTAAAGGGAGCACTTACCGCCAGATTAGGTAATATGTTCAGTAAGAATGTTTTGTCAAGACCCATTTTTTCGCCTAACAGCAGGGTTTCTGCGAAGGCAACCATAGATTGCGCCAGCATGGCGTTGACCAGCATCTTGAAAGAGCTGCCTTTGGAGTGGCCACCGATATGCAGGATCTTTTGCCCCATGTACTGAAAAAATTGTTCTGCCGGTTGTAGATCCTCTTGCCTTCCGCCTACAAAGAAAACCAGTTCTGCCTGTTCCGCCTGTGGCAGCGTACCGGCTACGGGCGCGTCCAGAAAACGTATACCGTATTTGGCGGCTGCTTCGGCCGACCGTTTTGAAAAAGCCGGACTGACGGTACTGCAATCCACCCATAGGCTTCCCGCTGTCATGGCGGTCAATGCATCCTCCAATATGACGGCTTCTACCGCTTCCGGTCGGGCCAGCATGGTAATTACAATATCTGCATCGGTTACGGCCTCCCGGTAGCTGGTCGCAGCCCGGGCTCCCAGCTTTTGCAGTGGTGCCATCGACTCTTCCGAACGGTTGTATACTGTAAGTTGGACTCCATTTTTCAAA
This sequence comes from Lewinella sp., assembly GCA_020436695.1. Classification (GTDB taxonomy): domain Bacteria; phylum Bacteroidota; class Bacteroidia; order Chitinophagales; family Saprospiraceae; genus Flavilitoribacter. The sequence goes on from JAGQXH010000086.1 coordinate 8,011, forward strand.
AGGTTCTTAGCCATACGGCTGCCCATGATCCCCAGCCCTATCAGGCTTACTTTTACTTCTTTTGCTGACATGTTGATGTTGTTTGTACAAGTTTATCAATATCAAATGCTTTTCATGGAAAGTACACCCCCACTTTAAATCGACGGTTAATAAGCAATCCTTTTGGATCTATATATTTATTCCGGATCGATACATTATAATAAAATTAAAGAGATAATAATAAATTGACATAAGTAATTCATAAACAGATTGATAGTAGGGTTTGAATAATTTATTGAAAGAAATGATTTAATAATTAAATTTCGTCACTTTCTAATGATATTCAGTAAATAATTATACTGGAAAGTGGCTTACCATTAAAGCCTGATCCTGCAAAAATGAGGTAAAATGCCCTGATAAAATACCCCAAAAACGCCATAAATAGCAGTTTTCAGTAAAAATGAGGTAGATATTCAAAATATTACTCCTATCTCATCTCTTTTATAATCAGCTTGTTGTAAATTTGGCTGATAAGCTGTAGCAATGATCCTTCTACCACAAAGACTATATGAGAGCCCTGAGGTGTCCATCATTCTGAGACAGGGGAATACCTGCATCCTGAGCAAGAATTTGAACGAACCTGCATTGAACCGGGAAGGTTATGCTGCTAACCATGTCGTATCAGTGATCCTTGCCGGTGAACAACTGATCCGCACTTACGACGATCAGACCATCCGGGTAAAAGAAGGTGAGATCTTATTTATTCCCCGGGGGATCTACTACATTTCGGATCTCTTGCCCGGTGAAGGCCCGTTCAGCAGTATTCTTTTCTATTTTGACGATCGGCTGGTAGCGCAATTCCTCAGTGAGAGTGACCTCAAGGAATTTAATCGCAGTTCGGTTCCGTCTCATCTCCAATTCAGACTTTCTGCTCCAATAGAGCTTTTTATTCATTCTCTGATCAACATCTACGACAATCACGGAATTAAAAACCCTCAGTTTCTGGATCTGAAGATGCTCGAAATGTTGCATTTGCTCAATCAAATGGCCGGAAAGCAACGGTTTGCTGACTTCCTTTTTCAACTCAGCCTGCCGAAAAAGCGCAATATCCGGAGCTTCATGGAAAAAAATTTTAATAAGCCGCTCAAGATTGAAGACTATGCCTATCTGACCGGCCGCAGTGTAAGTACCTTTCGGCGGGATTTCAAACACTATTTCCAACTCACCCCGCAGAAATGGCTGAAAGAAAGACGATTGGATATGGCATTAGCCATTTTGCAGGAGCGGGAAATGCCCGTAAGTGAGCTGGCAATGGAAGTAGGATACGAACACGTTTCTCATTTTATCCGGGAGTTTAAGAAAAAGATCGGCATGTCTCCCAAACAGTTTCAACTGGAAAAATACCGGGATCGCTTCTAACTTATAAGATTCCTGGTCTATATTAGCGCCATAGAAATCGTATAGGATGGCCAGGAAAAAGAAGGATAAAAAGCTAATGGCTGCTAAACCCAGCCTGGAAGGCTCCAATATTGCCGTTCCAAATGAAGTAGCAGCACCGACCAGTCGTTATCCCGATGTTTACTTTACTCATTTTACCGGAGGGCTTCGGTCGCTCGAACGCATCGGTGATCGTAGTGTATTGCTGAAAGGCAAAGCTGATGTTGATCTTCTGGTAGAAATATGCAGCCCGGAAATACTGCGGTTTCGCTACGCCGTACACGAGGCATTTTCCGGGGGACATTCGTATGCGATAGCCCAAATGCCCCACCGGGAAAGGGTGCTGTTTGAAGTGAAAGAAAGCGAAGACATCATCTCCATCAGTACAGGAAAACTGCTCTGTAATGTGGCGAAAAAGGATCTGAAAGTGCGCATTTACGAGACGGAGACAGATTTATTGCTCCTGGAAGAATCACAGCCCTTCGAAGCACGGTCTACCATCCTGAATGGCCTGGAAAAGCAGCATTCCGTATGGAAAGCACCGGCCGGAGAGGTATATCTGGGATTGGGCGACAAAACCTGTCCGGGTAATCTCCGGGGTAAGCGCTTACAAAACTGGAATACGGATTCCTTTGGTTTTCAAAAAGATACAGACCCCCTCTACCGCAGTATTCCCTTCTACTATGCGCTGCATCAGGGCAAAGCATACGGCATCTTCCTGCATAATACCTGGCGTACTTTTTTTGACTTTGATGCGGCCGGCTACGGTTACACAACCTTTGGCTCCAATGGGGGAGAAATGGACTTTTTTTTCATCTACGGTCCGGAACTAAAAGAGGTCAGTCGCCGCTATATGGAACTGACCGGTAAACCGGAACTAGCCCCTTTGTGGGCGCTGGGTTATCATCAATGCCGCTGGAGTTACTATCCCGAATCAAGAGTAAGAGAGGTAGCAGAACACTTCCGGCAACTATCGATTCCCTGTGATGCGCTTTATCTCGACATTGATTACATGGACGGTTATCGCTGTTTTACCTGGGATGATAGCCTTTTCCCCGATCCTAAACGAATGATGGATGAGCTGCGGGAAAAAGGCTTTCAGACGGTGGTAATGATCGATCCGGGTATTCGGGTCGATCCTGATTATGCCGTCTATAAAAGCGGTATCGAGCAGAATGTGTTCTGCCGTCGAAGCTCCGGTGAACTGATGATAGGGCCGGTCTGGCCTTCCCGCTGTGTATTTCCCGACTATACCGATCCTCGGGCCAGATCCTGGTGGGCCGGCTTATACCGGGAACTGTACGTCGAGCAGGGGGTAAGCGGCTTTTGGAATGATATGAATGAACCGGCGGTGTTTAAGGTCAATCACATGACCTTTCCGGATCACGTGCTGCACAACTATGAGGGTGATGGCGGTGACCACCGCAAAGCACACAACATTTACGGTCAGCAGATGGCCCGGGCTACTTACGATGGGCTGAAGCAAAACCGGCCCGAAAAGCGCCCCTTTGTACTCACCCGGGCAACCTTTTCCGGAGGGCAACGCTTCGCCGCCATTTGGACGGGGGACAATGTGGCTAGCTGGGAGCATCTTCGTCTGGCAAATATCCAGTGTCAGCGACTGAGCATTTCCGGTTTTAGTTTTGTCGGTACGGATATAGGGGGATTTGTGGATACGCCTTCCGGCGAATTGCTGATACGCTGGTTGCAATTGGCCGTTTTCCACCCGCTCTTCCGCGTACACAGCATGGGCAACAATGTAGACGGAGCATCTGAAGTGGAAAATGATCTGGTACGTGAAGCCGAACTCCTCAACCGGCTCGATCAGGAACCCTGGTCGTTCGGCGAGCGTTATACGGCACTTGCGCGTACGGCTATCGAATTTCGCTACATCCTGCTGCCATACATTTATACTATTTTTCAGAGATGTACTTCTTTGGGCGATCCGATGCTGAAACCCCTGGCTTTTTATGATCAGCATGATCCGGCGGCGGTGAAGCGGGAAGTGGAATTTGTTTTTGGCGATCACCTGCTGGTTTGCCCGGTCATTCGAGCCGGTAGTCGTTCAACTACAGCCTATTTGCCGAAAGGGAAATGGTATGATTTCCATGATGGAAAAGCCTATGCGGGCGGTCAGAAAGTACGCCTTCCGGTACGGGACGACCGGATACCAGTCCTGGTGAAAGCCGGTGCGGTTATTCCCACTTATCCGGTGCAGCAGCATGTGCATGAGAAAGAGATCCTTCACGTAGGGCTCCGTGTTTTTTATGGAAGTGTTTCGGATAGTTTCTGGTACGTGGATGCCGGCGAAGGTTATGACTATGAACAGGAAGGCTATCGTCTGGCACAATTTACCACCGAAACGTCAGAACATAGCTTCCGGCTACGGCAGCAGGTAGGCGGGAAATACCAAAGCACGGCTACTGACTATCGCCTGCGACTATTTGGCCTGCCGTCAGAGGTTACCAGTCTGAAAGTAGACGGAAGTGAAACGGAATTCTCCGAACTGCCCGATCAGGGAGTCATTGTGGAGGTACCACTCGATTTTGAGGAGGTGGAGATCTTGTTTTAGTCGAGCTGTGATGATTAGTGCTTACCCCTTACTTCAAACTTACCGCTTTCCCTTTTTTAGCACTCTTCTTGGCCGCTTCCAGGATCTCCACCACGATCATATTGTTTTCCAACGATGACAGGTCAAAAGGTTCGAGCTGTACTTTTCCCTTGACCACGGCTGCCAGTAAGGCAAAAGGATCCTGATGCGGCGGCTGAAGTGGTTCCAGTTTCACGGCACTTTGCTTTTTATCACCGACCGGGAGGCGAATGCGCATGTCAGTTGCATTATCGCAATAGATATAGCCCGTTTTGCCGTAAATGTGCATATCCTTCCGGCCGAAAGGCCAATTCCAGGAAGCCTGAATGATGCCTTGAGTTTGGGGGAATTCCAGCAGGATGGTGGCTTCATCATCTACTTTTGGATAAATATCCGGTTTGATCTGTTGGGTGAGGGCGATCACTCGTTCGGGGCGCTGACCCTTCATCAGCCAGGTGATGAGGTTGGCACCGTAGCAGCCAAAATCCGTTAATGCACCGGCACCATTGTATTCTGGGTCGGTTAGCCAGCTGAAAAACTCATTGGTAACCCCAATTTCTTTGGGCCCTTCATGCCCGTCGTGTACCACGATCTTGCGTAGATCACCAATGGCTTTTTCATCGTGGATCATGCCGTAGGCCCGGTGATGTGTGGGATACCAGGTCGTTTCGTAATTGGTGAGCAGATGGATACGGTGTTTTTTGGCGAGGGCTTCCATCTCTTTAGCATGTTTTACACTGATGGCCAATGGCTTTTCTACCATTACGTGTATGCCCTTCGGCGCACAGGTCTGTACTATTTCGAGGTGTTCGAAAATACTGTTAAAGGCACATACGGCTTCCGGTTGGGTCTTGGCGATCATTTCCTCCAGAGAGGGATAGATCAGGTCCATGCTCAGATTATGCCGTTTCATTAAACGCTCCGCCAGTTCCCTGTTGGCTTCGGCGATGCCTACAATTTCTATATCTCCCTGATCCGCCCGGCCGAGGATCCAGTTGACGTGGTCATGGGTGAGCCCGGCTACGCCTACCCGTAGTGGCGCCTCCTTCTGGGCCTGGATGGAGGAGAAAAAAAGCATAGCGTAAATCAGCAAATGGAATGTGAATTTCATAGGTGTTCGATTAGGTGTAAATGTTATTAGTCGTAAGTCGTAAGTTTGTCAGTCGTAAGTCAGAGGGGTATCCGAATAATGTGTTTGCACAACAAATCGTCATTGGATTTTAACGAATTGTCGGGTACCTGATACCGAGTGCCGGATACTGTGTACCGTCTTAGTCAGGTCGCGTTTACCTTACGGACAATGATCCGTAATAAAGCCGGAGAGATCTTCTTGATGTAAACGCCCAGCATTTCCCTTGTGCCGGCTATATAAACCTGATCTTTTCTCCTGCGAATAGCCCGCAACATCTTTTTGACCGCCTTTTCCGGGCTTAATCCCTTGTCAGTAAGCTGGTCCATTGTCCCTTGCGGACTGCCGTCTCCCATAAGCGCATTGATGGAAATATTGGTGCGGACATATCCCGGGTTGATCATTCCGATATGCAGTCCGTACGGGTGCATTTCTGCCCGTAAGGCATCCATGTAAGCGATCAGGGCCGCCTTGGCTGCCGCGTAGCTGGTCCGTTTCGGGGTACTCACTACTCCGGCCACGCTACCCACAGTGACGATCTGCCCGGAACGGGCGGCGATCATACCGGGAAGCACCGCTTTGGTAAGAGCAACCGTACCGGTAAAATTGACATCCATTATTTTTTTATCGACACTGATGTCTGTATCAATTGCTGCTCCACGCTGGGAAATGCCTCCGTTATTGATAAGGATGTCGATCCGGCCGAAATGATCGAGTACCTGCCGGGCCAGGTCCGGCATTTTCTGGTCGTCGGCCAGATCCAACGGCAGGATCAGATAATGCGTTTCCGGTAGACCGGATCTTTTAGCCACCCGTTGGAGTTCTGCGGCTTTACGGGAAGAGAGCACCATGCGGGGCGCGAATGGTGCCAGGGCATATACCAATGCCTCCCCAATTCCTGAGGAGGCACCGGTCAGCCAGATGACCTTGTCTTTGAAATAGGTATCCATCCGGCTAATATCTCAAAAAAAATGTAAACTGTGTATTGTCCGATCAATTCCCTTCTCCTTCCGCTTCTACGAAAGTAAGGCTGGCGGAATTGGCACAGTGCCGCGTCTGTTTTTTGGTAAAACCCTCTCCCCGGAAAACGTGCCCTAGGTGACCGCCGCAGTTGGCACAGACGATCTCGGTACGCATACCGTCTGCATCGGGAATTTCCTTTACGTTATCCTTGATAATGTCATCAAAACTGGGCCATCCGGTACCTGAATTGAACTTATCTTTTGAACTGAACAAAGGAAGATTGCACTGTTTGCAAATGTAAACGCCTTCACCTTTATAGTCGAAATAGGCCCCGGTAAATGCGCGTTCCGTTCCCTTACGGAGGATGACCTGAGCTTCCATTGGCTCCAACGGATTGTAATCCTGGGCATCCTTGATCACCATGGGCAGTTCTTCCAGGCTCACCACCTGTTTTTGCTGCTTTTGCTGGGCACAGGCCGTAATGGCAAACAGGCAACACGTTGCTAATAATACTGCTATTGACTTCATGTACTGATCTTAGTTTTAGAGGTTAATCTTGTTGCTAATACTAACATATTTTTCCCGGAATGGTCCAACCCGGGGCGGAATTTTTGTGAAGAATGTCCTGACCGGATCAATTAGAACCGGTTTTAACCTATTTACAAAATGCTCCACACTTTTATTAAACTCTGCACAAAGAATGTAACTTGGCGGCAAAAAGATCGTGAAATCCATTGCCTATTGTTGTTTCGCCCTGATCTTTATCCTCGCCGGCTGTAAGCCGAATATCGACAAGCTGGATAAGAATCGCTTTGAAGAAGAGATCGTTGAGTTTGAACGTGAAAATCAGTACCAGGGAGCCCGGAAGGGGATCATCGTTTTTGTGGGTGACGCCGCCATCAAGAACTGGACGACCCTGGAACGGGATTTTGGCGGGATGCCGGTAAAGAATCGTGGTTTCGGAACGGCTACCATTCGAGAGATCAATCATTATTTTCGCCGACTGACCGACCCTTTCCAACCGGAGGTGTTGGTGATGCACGCCGGAGAAAGTGACCTGCTGGAAGGCGCAACTCCGGCTCAGGTGAAAGAAGCCTTTGAAGGTTTTTTGCAGCAGATCGTCATCAGTAACCGGGCTTCCCGCGTAGTTTACATCTCCATTATGCCTTCACCGGCCATCTGGGACCGTTGGCCCGAAATACAGCAGGCCAATGCCTTGATCAAGCAGGTGGCTGACGCCAATGACCGGGTAGAATTCGTCGATATCGGCCCGGAAATGCTCGATTCAAACGGCCAACCCATTCCTCAATTATACCAGCAGGATGGTCATAGTCTGAGTGCCGCCGGATATGCGCGCTGGTCAGGAGCGATTGTTCCCGTTGTAGAAAGAATGTTTTAATTATCTTCCCGGTTCTGGGCATCCGATAGTATCGGAAACCCAGAACCGGGTGCCGAGCACCTAAACTCTATGTCACAATTACAGCGTAAGATAACTCTCTATGGACTCACCATGATCGCGGTAGGCAGCTGCATTGGTGCCGGGATCTTTATTACGCCTTACAAAATTGTCCAGGCTGTTCCCCATCAGGGCTATGTGCTGCTCGTATGGGCATTGGGCGGCCTGATCGCACTGACCGGAGCACTGACCTTTGCCGAATTGGGAGGCATGTTCACTAAAGCCGGAGGAGTATACGTCTTTCTGAAGGAAGCTTACGGTAAACTGACCGGATTCTTATATGGCTGGGTTACCTTATTTGTGGTCAATACCGGCTCGCTGGCGGCGCTGGCCATTACCTTCTCCGAATATATGACCTTTTTTGTGCCGATGACGCAGGGAGAAAAGATCGGTTTGTCGGTAGCAACCGTGACCATTCTTACGGTGATCAATGCATTGGGTGTAAGTGTCAGTCAGGCATTGGCCAGTGTATTCACTACCTTAAAGCTAATTGCCATCGGCGCCATTGTGCTGACCGCCTGGTTCTTTTATGATCCGGCCCGGGTAGATCTCCAGTTTAGCCTTGCTAAGAACGTGCCGCCGGATCTGGCCGGTGCGCTTCTGCTAGCCCTCATTGGCGTATTGTGGTCTTTTGGCGGCTGGCATCACGCTACCTATGTAGCCGGCGAGACGATCAAACCGCAACGGACCGTGCCGCGTGCCATGATGTTGGGGGCACTCATTGTGACGATCACTTATCTGCTGGTCAATCTGGCTTATATGATGTTGTTGCCGCTTTCCGATATAGAGGCCTCTACCCGGGTAGCCGGTGATGCCGTGGGAGCGGTGATTAGTGGAGGAGGACGCATCGTAGCTGTCATCATTGCCATTTCAGTTTTCGGTACCATCAGTATTTATACGATGTCGGCTCCAAGGATCTACTATGCCATGGCTCAGGATGGAGTGTTTTTTAAAGCTCTGGGGGAAGTGCACGAGCGCTTTCGAACCCCGATCATTGCCATGTTTATCCAGGCTGCCTGGGCGATCATCCTGCTCCTGCTTTGGGGAACTTTCGAAAATCTGATCACTTACGTCACTTTCATGGATATCGCCTTTATGGCACTGGCCGGATTCAGTGTATTCTATTTCCGCCGGCACTTACCGGATGCCGAAAGGCCTTACCGCGTTTGGGGATATCCCGTGATCCCCTTGGTTTTTGTGTTGATATCCACTGCTTTTGTCATCAATACATTGATTCAGCAACCGGTACAGGCCATTGCCGGACTGTTGGTGCTGGGGGTTGGTATTCTGGTATATCTGCTGGTGAAAAAAATGCGTGGAGAATAAATGATCATTCTGATCCGCTGTAAGTATTTGCAATAAAAACACATGATACATGGGTATTAGCTCCAAAATAAAGCGGTACCGATTTGAAGATACCAGGCGTCTGATCAGGGGGACCATCTTCGGTAATTTGATCCTGGCGATCATTCTGATCCT
>JAGQXH010000870.1 GCA_020436695.1 Lewinella sp.
GAGAATGTGGGTAACCTGGAAATATTCAAACTCGAAAAGAACCTGTCTACGCTGGCGAGTATTGCCGGTGCGGCTCCGATGATCGGTTTCTTCGGTACGGTAACCGGTATGATCCTGGCCTTCTATAAAATGTCTACCGAACAGAACGTAACACCCGATGTACTGGCCGGCGGTATTTATCAGGCCCTCATTACTACTGCTTTCGGGCTCTTCATCGGTATCCTGGCCTTTGTAGGCTACAATCTTTTGGTGGCGAACGTAGAGAAAGTGGTTTTCCAGATGGAAAGGACGACCGTGGAATTTATGGACCTGCTACAGGAACCGTCATAGACTGTAAAAGATCAGCTACCTGATCCGGAAAGACGGTGCGCCGGCCGAAATCGGTCGAAGTTGACCTTTATCTAACATTGTAATATCTTCCTTATGGGATTGAAAAAGAGAAGTAAAGTAAGTGCGGAGTTCAGTATGTCGTCCCTGACGGACATTATATTCCTGTTGCTTATCTTTTTCATGCTTACCTCCAATATGGTACGCATTCAGCCCTTCGAACTGCCCAAGTCGGACTCCAAAACGGTAGCCCCCACCAATTTGATGGTCTCTATCGAACGGGATGGAAAGCATACCCTGAACGGAACGGAGATCAGTGCCCGGGCCCTGGAAAGAGCCCTGACGCAGGAGGTCAGCGGTATGGATAACCGGGATAATGTAGCAGTGACCATAGTGGCGGAAGTAGGTACTCCTTTCGACGATGTAGTAGAAGTGATGAACATGGCTGCGCGGCTGCGGATCAAGGCTATCCTGGCTACGGAGCCGAAGAGTTGATGTTGTGATTCTGTGATGTTGTGATTTTATGATGTTGTGATGTAGGATTACCTAGAGGAAGTAGTGGAAAGACTTTGAGATGTTGATGCATTTAGATCGTTTTGTCGTTCTAAAGTCCAATCATCCAAAAGTCTAATCATCCTAACATCCCCAATACTAAATTTGATCATGGGTATAAAGAAAAGAAATAAAGTATCAGCGGAGTTCAATATGTCGTCACTGACGGACATTATTTTTCTATTGCTTATCTTTTTCATGCTGACTTCTACCCTGGTAGCCCCCAATGCCCTGAATCTGAAATTACCGGGCAGTTCCCGCCGGGAAGTCGTAAGTTCTTCCGATATTGATGATGTCTCAATTCGCAAGGACGGCAGATACTACTTCAATAACAAGCGGATCGATCTCAATGCGCTGGAGACACAACTGGCTCGCAATGCCCGGAGCGCAGGGGCCCGTAACTATAATATGACCATTTCACCGGAAAAGGGGACGCCAACGGAATATGTGGTAGCTGTGATGGATATGGCCATGCGTTACAACATCAACGGCATACTGGCTACGGAGAAAGAATAGCTACGTTGCTCCGGATTTCAGCTATTTGCCAAATGGCTGACATATGCTTAACATCTGTGTTAAAGATATGCTAAGGTAGGTGTTAAAGGGTTACCCGAAGGCCTTTTTTGCGTTTAAAAGATAAACACCCAGTGAAAGCACCATATGTGCGTATAAAAAAGACAGACCAATGGAAAGTATTATCACACAACAGGAAAGAAAGAACAGTAACCGAGGCAAGGTGGTCTCGGTACTGGTGCATATAGGCCTTATTATTCTGGCATTAATCCCGTTGCTGCATTATCCGGATCCGCCTCCCGGGCAGGAAGGCATATTGGTAAATCTGGGCTTACCCGATATCGGCCAGGGCGATGATAATGCCGGCCCGACGGCTGCGGCAGAACCCGAGCAGGCCGAAGAAACGCCTGCGGTAGAAGAAAGCCAGCCGGAACCGGAGCCCGAAGCAGTTGAACCTGAGCCCGTACCGGAAAAAGAAGTAGTTAAAACGGAAGACCCCGAGGCAATAGCCCTGAAACGGAAGAAGGAAGAGGAGCGTAAACGCCAGGAAGAGGCCGACCAAAAGAGAAAGGCCGAAGAAGCCAAGCAGAAAGCTGAGGCTGAAGCCAAAAGAAAAGCGGAAGAAGCTGCCAGGAAAAAAGCTGAGGAAGATGCGCGAAGGCAAGCTGAAGCGGATAAATTAAAAAGCGATATCGGCGGCCTGTTCGGTGATGGTGGTGGCAAAGGCAATACCGGTACGGCCGGAAATCAGGGCGATCCGAACGGTGACCCGAATGCATCGAATCTGGAAGGGATCAGTACCGGCTCCGGGAAAGTAGGTGGTGGTTTAGGCGGTCGCGGCGTACTGCGTTCTCCCGCCGTTACGGAGAATTCTCAGAAGGCGGGTACGGTAGTGGTCAAAGTCTGTGTAGATTCCAACGGGAAAGTGACCAGTGCTACCTTTACTCAGAGTGGTTCAACTACTGCTGATAGCCAACTGGTGAATGCGGCCATTCGAAACGCCAAGAACTGGCAGTTTTCTAATGGTGCCGTTGATTCACAATGCGGTACGATCACCTATAACTTTAAGGTGAAATAATCTTTGTTATTGCTTTTAAACCATTTCTTAAAAGCACAAGCGGCTGTCCCGATGCACTGGGACAGCCGCTTGTTTTTCTGCATTACTGTATTTCCTCTTCCGAACTATCTAACCGGAATTTGATCTCATCCATCTGCATCAGCGTCTGCCCCTCCTTGGCTTCCGGATTGACAAATACAAAGTAGATATCATGGAAGCCTTTCGTAGGCTGTAGCTTAGCTTCCGCCACGGTGCCCGTTATTCTTCGGAGCGCGTCCATGTCCGGCGGGCCATCTGCCGGCAGGCCGGCTTTAACTCGTTCTTCCCGGAGTTTGGCCATGGCTGCCCGGAAATTAACATCCTTCACCTTCACCATCTGAGATTGTCCGATCAGTTTACCATCCGGTGCATCTAGATGTACTTCGATTATGCCACCGGCGGCAGCACTGCGACTCTGGGCCTGGGCAAAGAAATCGATCTGCTGAATATCGGTAAGGTCAATTTGCTTAAAGGACAGGTAAGCGCCGTCTCCCACGATGTTGAAGGCACGGCGGGGTGTAGTCATCAACTGCGTACCGGCCGCCTGATCGTATTGCTCCGGATTTAGGACCGGATTGCGCAGGGCAATGATCTTTTCGGAGGCAAGCGGGCCGACCGATCCATTGCCTTTGTCCTGGTAAGCTACCCGTAGCAGAAAGCTGCCTTTGCCGTTATCGTCTTCTGGAGCTTTTGTTGAAAAGTTGCCCTCCAGAGGGATGTCGCTGGGAGCCAGTTGTTCCTGGGTCAAACCAACGATGTATTCAACCATCAGGGTCGTCTGATCCAGCGTC
>JAGQXH010000871.1 GCA_020436695.1 Lewinella sp.
AACAATTGCCGGCAAATTAAATTCCAGGGCTTGGGTAGTATTGTACCAGATCATCAGCTCTTTTCCGGGCGTACTACCTGTAACGGTAGAGATCCTGGGAATAATCTCCAATGATTGCATTTCTTCGTTCACAAAAAATCCGGCAAAATTCCAGCTAGCATCTGGCGGACCTCCAAGGTCCCGGAACCAAAGAGCATTGTCACAGACCTTTATGGTGGTATCCGGGGAAGTAAAATTGAGATTAACCTGCATTTTCAGGCAGGTTAGTTCACTGTCGGGCAGCAAATTTAATTCCTGCGGATCGCTGCAGGTCTGAAAGACCTCAATGCCGCTGGCTACGGCCTGCCGGGCACCGGCCACCTCATCAAAAATGGAAAATGCCATATCCATATTCTCCGGAGTATGAACCAATCTGATGGTGTGTACGCCGGGACCGGGAGGGAAATGGACCAGATCAGCATAATAAGGATACCCTTCACAAACTGCCCTTCCCGTAGCGGGATCGCAAGTAAGAATCGGATTGATCAATTCACACTCATATGGTTTTGTAACAGGAAACTGGCTTCTGACCCTCACACTAATGGGCGAACACGAGCTTGCATCGACACTCCCGATCTCCCACCTTGTAGGACGATATATGCCAGGAACTGTAATAGTTAAGACACCGGGATCCGACTCCGCTGCCACAATTTCTGCTTCTTCCGGTTCCTGCTGATAGGTGGCCCCTCTGTCCGGATCGTCGATCAGTTTCCAAATCTTGAATCTATCGCCGGCCTGTATCTCCTCTCCCGTCTGTGGATTGATCATACGGGGATCCAGTATTATGGTCGCTATAGGAGGGGTCACACCTGAAGGCACAAAAAATCCACTTATTTTTCGGTCATTCGGTCCCTGCACCAAATTCATTTTCAGGGAGAACCCAAATAAGGACCTGAAAAATACCGGGTTGTTGATGTCGGCCAACGGTTTTCCGGTTTCATCGATCAGATCGGTTACATAACATCCTCCCGGAAAAAGGCGGGTGGAAGATGGTTGAGAACTACTGAACAGGGTAAGATTCGTTTCGATATTAAACTCCTGGTCCAAAGTGTTTATGCGTCTACCGTTCTCATCCAGAAATCCAATCCCTGCCGGTAAGCTGATATCGATCGAGTTAAAACGCTCTTCACCATGAGTAAACCTGGTAGTATACAATATCGGATCTTTTAAAAGATCTCCGGAAAAGGTATTGGTATAGTTTTGCGAACCGAACCGATCCGTTTTAATGTCACTGGATTTCGGCACTAAATAGATCATTTTGGAAACCGGTTGGATCGTATCCAGAACAACCGTCTGAAAATTGGAGAGATATCCATCTGACTCTGCTTCTACTTTAAACGCATACGGATTTTTGCCCGATAATTTGAGCTCTTCAGCATTGACGTACAATGGCAGCAATCCTTTGTCGATCTTTCCCGATTTTACGGTTGTCCGATCAGGAAGCATCACTTTTTCTCCGGCTCCTATGAATTTGACCCTGATTACATCCGTTATTTTTTGATCGGTAGCGGCATCGATAAATTCGAGCGTAACCGGTATGAGGTGGTTTAACCAACCGTTCGGAACAGGGTTATTAATGGGCTCCGGATCAACAGGATCCTTTCCGGGGTCCGTTAAAATATCTTCGCAATGGTAGAACTGACTGGCAATTAATATTAAAAATAATAGTTTAACTGTGGTTGTAGTGTACCGGGGGTAAAGTAGCATACTGATAATTTTGATGGGTTGCATTAAGAGTTATCCAAATATATCTTTTTTTTTGAAAAAATCACCTAAACCAGACCTTCATTCAACGCTTTCCACCAATCGCTCATCTTTTCCGGAGTAAATACTCCATACCCACGTCCTTCGGGGTCTGTTTCCAGCCCCAAATGATCCTGGTAGAACCGGATAATAGACGTAAAATTATCACTGTAGATCGTACTGCTGCGCGGCACCAGCATCACCCGATGACGACTGTTGGCCGGCCCCCGTTCATAATCGGAATAAGTGCCGGGAAGCGCGGCCCGGAAAGGAAGGCGGGTATTGTAGGCCATCAGGCCGGCGTACGAATGCAGGGTAACTATTTTACAGAGTTGCTTGATCTGACCAAAAGTCCGGGTAAAGGTCAGATCAGCACGGTTTACCCGGCCGGCCGCCCCTACTGCCGGAAAAAACAGGGGTACATCACCGTAGTATTCATTAGCCCAATCCTGGGTAAACTGTAGTTGGATTTCGCTGCCATCCTGCATACTGCTGAGTCGCCGCCCGCCCGCAGTGATCGTTTTTTGCATCACCCGGAGTACCGGAACGTAAAAATTGCAGCCCCACACCCAGCAGCAGGCATCCTTGCGAAACGCCCGGTAGAATTTTTCCCATTCATCATCCGGCATATTGAGCAGATTACCGTCCTTGCGCCTGCCGTCCTTATCCAACGGATCGCGCTCGTATGCCCGGCTGCCATCGGATCGATAATCCGGGCGCTCGCAAGAGTTTACCAGAATGGGGCCGTTCCAGTATCCATGCCCGAGTATGCTGAATTCCCGGACGGTCCCGGGTTCACTCCGACCGATGTTTATGATATGATCATAAGCATCTGTAATGGAAATGACCCGATTGGCTGCGGCAATAAAGGTCCTCTCACTGTAATGAGCATTGTGGTCAATTGCCTCGAAAGCCGTACTTTCCACCTGCCAGGAACGGGTGCCTCCGGTCACTGCATTCTTGAGTATGGTTCCCGTCTTTACATCGAACAGCAGAAATTCAACATCCGTATCCGTAGCCCAGCCCGGATTTCGGTCGATCAAATAATTCACCCGGTTTTTGGCCAGTCCGGCAAAATCGGCACTTCTGTAGTAGGCATATCCGGCTACTAGTATGGTGTAGGTTCTCATAAGTTTTGGTACTGCATTTGGGGTCTAAAACGGTCTACTAGGGAACAACAATGATTTCCCTGGTCTGCACCCTGGAAAACTTTTCTTTCTCCCGGGTACCATCCAAGTATCTTCGTACGATCCGCATTTCCAGATCGCCTGCTTTTGGATACCTGTAAGTCAGCCCTTCCGGAACTTTATCGCCGGCAAACTCCACCGGTTCCAATGCTTCAGCCTGTCCGTCCCGGACCAGTTGGAATTCCAGTCGCAGGTATTTCAGGTCCTCCGTTTCCGGAGCAGGTCCCACCCAGTTAACCCGGAGTTCCCGTTCGTCACTTTCCTGAAGTTTAATGATGATCGGCCCGGT
>JAGQXH010000872.1 GCA_020436695.1 Lewinella sp.
CTTAACGTTTTTTTTACACTAAGTTTGAAAGAATTCACTGTACCGCGTCGTGTTTAGTATGTGGAGGCAAGCGAAGCAAATTTTTTTCTTCCTAAATACCGCGATCATATGACGACAGGATCGAATTCCGGTAAACCGGAAAAACAGGCGCTGGTCAATTATATTTATCAGCAGCATCATGAAGTACTTTTCCTGTATGCGACCGGCCTCTGCCGCCGCTCCAAACACGATCTCTCTTACGCAGAAGATCTGCTTCAGGATCTCTACTTTCAGATCATGATCCGGCATGAAGTATTCGCGATCGAATACGCTCAAAAGGGGATAGCTTATCTGTTTCGGTGCCTGACGAACCGGATGATCGATCTTAGCCGCAAGCACAAAAGCCGGGAACGCCTGGAGGATGTCTACTCCAGTCAGTTCCCGCGGGGCTCCAACCTCTACTACCTGTGTATGGATGCGCATACGGAGTCTTTGTTTGAGATCCTCGAAAAGGTATTGTCCGAGAGGGACTTCGCTATAATGAAAGCGTATGTAATGGGCTACAAACACCGGGAGATCAGTGAAATGTTCGACATTCCCGAAAGTACGGTTGGTGTCATTATCCACCGTGCGAAGAAGGTGATCGGCGACTATCTCGGGCAAAGATCATGACCTACTTCATTTAATTGATAAGCATATGGATACACAGGAAGCTCAAATTAGCATGCAGTTTCCCCCTGACCAACCGCAGACCGGGCCGCCGGCCCATCGCGTATTGGACCTTGCTCCTGTGGAGCAACTCATCCGGGCGTTCATGCCGGAATTGCTGCGGGCAGGCACGGAGGCCAACGGCATCCTGGACGCGATAGCCGCTTTCCTTGAACCCGGCAACCGGCGCATCTTTTCCCCCTGGCTGGAGCGGCTGCTGCCGGAAGAATTGTACACCGCGCTTTGCGGCTTAAAAATGCTGCTGAGGAAACGCAACTGGAACATTGCCGAATGGATACTGGAAGACAGTAAGGCCCGGTTTGGAGAACTGATCCGGGAATCACTGGAAGAAGAGTAAAAAAATTGTTTTTAGATCTGTTATTATTCAGGCTGTCCTATGTTGGCAGCCTTTTTTTTGGAAGATCGAGACGGTTCAATATAGGGTGACAACATCGATCTGAACCACGGGCAATAGTGTGATTACTAATCATTTCCCAGACACCCAAACACCTGAAAGAATTTCCCAACGGGCTTCGTCTACCTATTGAACGCTTTCCTCAAACAAATAAACACACCACTGTGAAAAAAGACACCCGTGAACGCCACCAGCACCGCAAGATGGTCTTTTGCAGCATCAATTCCGAGCATACCCTTTGTCGCCTGCTGCATATCGACCAGCGCCGATTGCAACTCCTCGCCAAGCAGCCCGCCTACAAGTCTTTCACCGTACCTAAAAAGGACGGTGGACAAAGGCAGATAGAAGCTCCCAATGCCGAACTCAAACGTGTACTCGGCCGCCTCAACCGCTACCTGCAAAGCGTGTATTATTTTGAAAAATCAAGCGCGGCCTTCGGTTTTATCGTGGGCGTGACCAACGACGACGACCGCCGCAACGTGATCACCAACGCCCGTAAACATCTCGGAAAACCCTACCTGCTCAATATCGATCTGCTGGATTTTTTCCATTCCATCAGCCGTGACCGGGTGTATCAGATCTTCCGGGAAAAACCCTTCAATTTCCGCCGCAACGTACCCGATCTGCTCGCCGACCTCACCACCTACCAGGATCATTTACCGATGGGGACGCCTACCTCCCCGGTCCTGTCCAATTTCGCCTGCCGGGATCTGGACCGGGAACTCCTCATCTTTTCTCAAACCCACGACTGGACCTACACCCGCTACGCCGACGATATGAGCTTTTCGGCCGCCGAACCCATCCTGCAGGGCCAGGTAGAAGCCCTCGGAGCCATCATCCAACAGGCCGGATTCGCGATCAATCCGCGTAAAACCCAACTCTTCGGTCCCGAAGATGAAAAGATCGTCACCGGCCTGCTGCTCACTGATACCGTCACCCTCGCTCCGGACTATCTGCCGCTTTTACAGGCCGAAATAGATCAATTGCGCAATCTGCTCCTGGTACAGAACGAGCAGGGCGAACTGAGCACCCGCTGGGTAGAGCAGTTCAAAAAGCAGCTCATGGGCCGCCTCAATTTCGCCGGCTTTGTCCTCCGGAGAAATCATCCGGACTACATGGCCCTGAAAGACGCCTACTATGCCGCCATCCACCCGCCGCAGGAAGAGTTCGGAGCCATCTCCTGGCGCGGCTTTCCCTATAATCTTTGATTCGGTGTTGGGTACTGGGTACTGGGTGTTCGGAGCGTTCCGCTTGTTGATGATTGGACTTTGGGACTGTAGGACGTTGTGATTAAGGGACGTTTGGAGAGACTGATCAATAAAGCGTATCAATGTTAACCTGACGCGCGAGCACCTCAACACACAAACACTTAAACACACTCAAATCTAGCACTGCCAACAAAACATCTCAACATCACAATATCACAACATCAAAAAATGCAACTCGTACTAGACACCAAAGGCCTCCACATCACCAAAAAAGAAGGCACCGTACACATCGTCAGCGAAAAAGGCAGCCG
The DNA here is from genome assembly GCA_020436695.1 of Lewinella sp. Classification (GTDB taxonomy): domain Bacteria; phylum Bacteroidota; class Bacteroidia; order Chitinophagales; family Saprospiraceae; genus Flavilitoribacter. Next base: position 2,622 of record JAGQXH010000872.1, read on the forward strand.
CAGCATCAGTATCGGCAAGCTCACCAGTGTAGCCATCACGGCCAACGTACTGCTCGGCACCGATTTCATCCGGATGTGTGTGCAACACGAAGTACCCATCCTGTTCTTCGACCGCATCGGCAAGGCCAAAGCCCGCCTATGGAGCCCTTACTTTGCCAGTATCGCCACCCTGCGCCGGCAGCAGGTACGCTTCGGCGATACCCCGGAGGCTACCGCCTGGATGGTAGATCTGTTCCGGCTGAAAACGGAGGGGCAGTTGCAGAATCTGGAATTAATCAGGAAAAAAAAAGGCTTTGCTTCTTCGGGAATAAATCAGGCTGTCAACATCATCAAACAGAATCAATACAATTTTGATCCGTTGCGCGACCAGCTCATTGAAGAGGCCCGTCAGCCAATGTTAGGGGTGGAAGGAGCAATTGCCCGGGTGTACTGGCGTGCTATCGGAAATAACCTCCCGAGGCACTATATTTTTCAGATGCGGAGTCGAAAACCGGCTAAAGATATTTTCAATGCGGGGCTTAATTATCTATACGGGATGTTGTACTCAGTAGTGGAAGGGGCTTTATTTGCCGCCGGACTTGATCCGCATCTGGGCATTTTTCACGTCGATGAGTACGACCGGCCGACCCTGTCTTTT
>JAGQXH010000873.1 GCA_020436695.1 Lewinella sp.
GGTCGCCCAATCGGGTCGCCGCAGCCGGGGCGTTAAACAGGCCGGATTCGTTGTACTCAAGGAAACGACCATGCCCAGCATTCTGGCTGAGATCGGCTTTTTGAGTAGTCCGAAAGAGGAAGGTTTCCTGAAAACGGAGGAAGGTCAGTGGGATGTTGTTCAGGATCTGGCGATGGCTTTCGCCGAATACAAGCAGATCCTCGAGAACGAATCCTATACGCTGGGAGGTAACAATGAGGTAATTGCCTCTATTCCGCTGGACGGAAAACAGGTAGAAACGACTGCCACCTCTTCCAACGGGCCACTCATTCCGGTAAACGATCAGGTACGGCAGGTACCCGCACCACAACCCGCCGCAACTTATCCGGCCCCGGAACCACCCCGGGCCGACTTCAACCGCATTCCCATCTCCGTTCCAGCCGAACCGGAAAAACGCATAGTCATTCGTTCTCCCTACGAGCAGGGCACTGAAGTAACGCCGACCGGCACCTCGCAAGCGGCGAATACTATACCATCTTCCGCTGCGAATGGATCCTCCAGACTGGTACGAAAAGCCGTACCTACACCACCGCCGACGGCCACTTACGCGATCGACCAAAGAGATCTGCTCTTCTGCGTGCAACTCGCCGCCTCTCCCAAACCTTTGAATACGGAACATCCGCGCTGGGCCGATGTCACCTACCGGATCGAAGTGGTCCGCGAAGGTGATTATTACAAGTACCAGGCCCGCAGTTTTCCCAGTATTGTTGAGGCGGAGAAAGCCAAAGCTCATCTGCAACATCAGGGTTTTATCGATGCTTTTGTGGTGATCTACCGGGGTGGGGAACGATTATCGTCGGCGGAGACGAAGATGCTGGTGGAGCAGTTGGGGGTGGATAAATAAGATGTTTGGACGTTTGGATGTTTGGACGTTTGGATGTTTGGATGTTTGGACGTTTGGACGTTAGGATTCATCTAAATATCTCAACGTCCCAACAGCCTGCCCCGCACACGAAGTGTCGGGATCCATTTGTCCGGTAGTATCGGATGCCGTTTAATTTAAGAGCCACGGACTTACGACTGGTTGACTTACGACTTACGACTAAAATGACCGTCTATGTGGACCGAATCCGACAACAAACTAACAGCTACCTTTAAGTTTGCCAACTTCATTCAGGCCTTCACCTTTATGACCGAGGTGGCCTTCCACGCCGAGCAGCAAGGCCATCACCCCGACTGGTCAAATGTTTATAATACGGTAGAGATCCGGCTGAGTACGCACGATGCCGGCGATATAGTTACCGACAAAGACCGTCAGTTGGCGAAGATTATTGACAAAGTTTATGAGAAGTTTAATTGAAAAATAGGTCGGCGCTTATTAGCTTTGCGGCCTAATATCAATGAACTGATGGAACAGACTCAAGATAAAACACGTACTTACTGGCTGTACACTTTCATTTCGCTGGCGCTTATGATCGGCTTTCTGATCTTTGTTCCCGCATGGTTCTGGGTAGTACTGCCGTTTTTTCTGACCTATCTGGTACTTGCGTTTGGTGTTATCTAGCAATGTGATGGGATTCTTTTGACGAGACACATCACCTTTCAAAGTTCTGCCGCCGCCGCTTCATCCAGGAACCAGTCCAGTTTTCCGGATAGCGGACGAATATGCGCGGCGGGATAGCTCAGCCAATCTCCTTCTTCCCGGATTATCTGCCGAAGTTTATCCGTTTTACTTGCACCGGTTACCAGAAATACCACCTGTTGCGCCCGGTTGATGACCGGCCCGGTCAAGGTGATCCGCTTTTGGCCGGTTTCAGGATGCGTAGCTACGGCGCAGATGCTTTCGGCCATCAACAACTCCTTCTCGTGTGGAAATATTGAGGCCGTGTGACCATCGCTACCCATTCCCAGGATGATCAGATCGAATACCGGATAGCCGTCTTCCATTTTGACGTGTTCGCGGATCAGCTCGCCGTACCGTTCGGCTTCCTGTTTCGGATTATCTTCTCCTTTTATGCGGTGAATATTGGCTAATGGAATATCGATATGACGCAGGAGCAGATCCTGGGTCATGCCATAATTACTCTCCTGGTCATTCGGCAGCACACAGCGTTCGTCTCCCCAGAAAAAGCGGATCTTCTTCCAGTCGATCTTATCTTCATATTGTTCGGCCAGAATGCGAAACAGGGCTTTTGGTGTACTCCCTCCCGAAAGTGCAACCGTCACTTTACCTTTTCCGCCGGCCCATTCAGCAAACCAATCGGCAAAGGCGGCCGCTACTGCTTCATTATCACAACAGATGTGGATTTCAGGTTGCATTAAAGTTCACAATTTTCTTGCGTATTGGAGATCTCCTCACATGGATTGCGCCAACCGTTCTCTCCTTCGATCAGTTCGTCCGCAGCTTGTGGCCCCCAGGTGCCCGCCGGATACCCGTGGACCGTAATATCGGGATTATTTTCCCAGGCTTTAATGATCGGATCAATAAATTTCCAGGCGGCCTCCACACTATCGCCCATGGCGTATAGGGTAGGATCGCCGTTCATACAATCGAGGATCAGCCGTTCGTAGGCTTCGGGAACATAGGCATCCGTCAGATCGGAATAGTGGAAGTCCATATCTACGGTCTTGACCCGGAAGCCGGCGCCGGGCACTTTCATACCAAAATGCAATTCCAGGCCTTCCTGCGGCTGGATGCGGATCACCAGTTGGTTCGGTGTCTTTTTGATCTGATCGATATTGACGAACAGCCGGTGTGGGGGCGATTGGAAGGTCACTACGACTTCTGTCACTTTGGTAGGCAGCCGTTTCCCGGTGCGCAGGTAGAACGGGACGCCCGCCCAACGCCAGTTGTCGATGAAGAACTTCATAGCCACATAGGTTTCCGTACGGGAATCTTCCGGTACACCTTTCTCTTCTCTATACCCAATTACTTCCTTCCCGTCCATTTCGGAGGCGATATATTGCCCCCGTACAACGTACTGCGGTACTTCTTCCTCCGTGATCGGCCGGATAGACTGGAACAACTTCAGCTTCTCGTTCCGGATGGCTTTGGCATCCGCCGTATTGGGGGGTTCCATCCCGATTTGAGCTACGATCTGCAGCAGGTGGTTTTGCACCATGTCCCGCATGGCGCCCGATTCATCGTAATAGCCCCCGCGGTTTTCCACACCAATACTCTCGGCCGAAGTGATCTGAACGTGCTGGATGTAGTTGCGATTCCAGAGCGGCTCGAAAATACCATTGGAAAAGCGCGTCACCAGCAAG
>JAGQXH010000874.1 GCA_020436695.1 Lewinella sp.
CCTCTACCCTATTGTAAATTCGTTGTTTTCCTGAGTCTCTGCTTTATTTGCCATTCTTCCAGCTATGCGCAGATCGATTCTTCTCAGGTTAATAACAGCCCCTACGGTGTTATCTATAATCATTTGTACTACCTGCAGCCCGATTCTTACCAACCCGCCCGCGCTGCTCTTTCCTTTCCGGCACAAACCGCTGAAAAAGAGAATCTCGGCATTCAGCTCAAACAGATCCTGGATGGCCGCGGGTTGTATGTAGACATCAATCGCCTGCCTACTCAGAACAGCTATTTCGATTCGCTGGAAAATGCAGCCGTATACTACATTGATAAGGACTTTCCGCTGATCTATGTGGAGAAGATCGGAAACGGCTGGTTCTATTCCAGAACCACGATTGAAGCTATTCCGGATATGCATAATCAGTTGTTTCCACTGGGGACCGAACTCACGACTTATTTTCAGGCTCCTTTCTGGCAAACGCCACTGTTAGGGATCAAGTTGTGGAAATGGCTGGGCATTGTGGTACTGCTTTTTTTAGCCTGGCTGGTATTTACCTTTATTAACTGGCTCAGCAGAAGCATCATCCGTCCGACCCTACGTAAACACATCGGCATTTCCCCGGAAGTAGATAAAGCCGGCAGAAAGTTGTACCGGCTATTCGGGCTGCTGATCAGTGTGCGCTTTTTTGCCTATCTGTTGCCGATGTTGCAATTGCCGGCACGTATTAATGCCATCGTGATAAAGACGCTTGGCATTTTGAGTATTTTCTTTGTCATTTTCATTATCGACCAGCTCGTCCGGATCTTATTTTTCAATCTGGATAAGGTCGCCAAAAAGACCAGCAATACGCTGGATGATCAGCTGATGCCTGTGTTAAAGCGGATCGCATCCATGATCGTCTGGGCATTAGGTCTATTCTATATTCTGGATTATCTCGACGTCAATGTCACAGCGCTGCTGGCCGGTATCTCCATTGGTGGCCTGGCCATTGCGTTGGCCGCTCAGGATACCGTAAAGAACTTCTTCGGTTCCATTATGATCTTTCTGGACAAGCCCTTTCAGATCGGCGACTGGATCCACTTTGGCAATGTAGATGGTGTAGTGGAAGAAGTCGGGGTGCGATCTACCCGGATCCGGACCTTCGCCAACTCCATCACTTATGTCCCAAACGGCCAACTGGCCGATCAGGTGGTGGATAATATGGGACTACGCCAATACCGCCGGTTCAAAACGGAGATCGGTATCACTTACGATACGCCTCCCGACCGCATCGATGTTTTCGTTCAGGGTATCCGGCAGATCATCCTTAGCCATCCTACTACCCGTAAAGACTATTTTGAAGTACACCTCAACAGCTTCGGCCCTAGTTCACTCAATATATTGCTCTACACTTTTTTCGAAGCTCCCAACTGGACGGCCGAGCTCAAGGGACGGCACGAACTAATGTACGCCATCATTACCCTGGCGCATGATCTTGGCATTCGCTTCGCCTTCCCGACACAAACCCTTCATATCGAAGAGTTTCCCGGTCAGCTCAGTACAACACCCGGCCCAAAAGCCGATCCGCCCAAAGTACTCAAGGATAGCCTGAAAAAGATCAGCGGATACTTTAAGGAAGCCAACCGACCCGACCGGGAGAATGCAGAGAAATTCAAACCACTGGGCGGGGAGTAATCCGGTTGGCGTTCCTCAAAGACTGCTACCGGTTAAATTTATCAACTGCTATCGAACGGTGGTCACAGCACCTGAAACTGAAAAATTGGCAAAAGTAGTACCCGGTGAGTAAGTGCCTTCCGAATACAGGCCATCCTTTTCAGTCCCGCTGTGGCTACCGCCGTAGTAAACGGTGTACGAAGTACCACTTTGCAATTCCGGTGAAGAAAAGACCAGGGACTGATAATTTTTGGCAGGTTTGAACGTAAGCAGTTCATCACCATTTGATGCCGTGATATTGACGAGCGTACCGGCAGACTGCGTACTGCTAAAGCGCACCAGAACGGAATTCTGGGTGGACGTGCTTCCGGGAGCCTGAGCCATACCCGAACTGCCCACAGCTACCAGAAATCCTCCGGTCAGCGTGAAAGAGCGGTCATAATCGAGTGCACCGTTATTCTGTGCCGTTGGTCCGTTCACCAGCACGGTTCCTCCCGTCATTTCGATACTGCCGTTGGCATCCAGGCCGTCACCGGATGCGTTGACATATATATATCCACCGTTGATGATCATATAGTAATCGCTGGAACCACTGGAAATCGGGCCGCCGCCGAAATGTCCACCGGCTGAACCGTCATTACCACCGGCTACATTAAGCCCGTCGTCACTACTGGTAACGTGAATATTCCCGCTGTTGATGACGAGTACCCGGCTCTCGATCCCCTCATAAGATTTTGTGATAACGATGGTCCCCCCGTTTATACTAAGGGTAGAATCACCGTGAATCCCATCGTCTTTGGTAGAGATCTGAAAATCACCGTCATTGATACAGACATTGTTGTTGGAGTGCAGGGCATCATCATAACTGTTGATATCAAAAGTGCCATTGTCGATTACCAGATGAACGCCCGCTTTCAGGCCTTTGCTGGTATCGTTGGTGCTGTTCGCACTGCTGCCACCACCCGAAACGATGGAGAAGTCTCCCGTTTCGATCAAGACGTCGGTTACGCCCTGGATCGCATCTGCACCCGAGTCAATATTAAATTCTCCATCCTGGATGTATACATAGCCGAGAGCGGCTTCTTCATCATTACTGGACCGCAGCCCATCGCCTCCGGCGTCAATCGTATAATGGCCATCTTTAATGATCAGGTAATCCTTACCCCGGATACCGTCATCTACTGCCGTCACATTTATGGTACCGCTGCCGATGATCAGTCCGTCTTTGCTCGTAATACCGTCGTTGTAATTAGCCGTTATGGTCAGTGTGCCATTACCGTAAATACTCAGGTCATCCTTACTGAAAAGCGTTGCATTCGGTTCATCTTCGTCGGCATCGGGGAACACATAATTGCTGCCGTCGCTTAGAAAGCTTTCGGTACCGTCTTTCAGGAAAATGATCGTTTTTTCGGATTCGGCCACATACAATGGAGCACTCGTGGAATTATAGATATTTATGCCATCCAAAATAAGTCGTACCGTACCTTCACCGGAAGTTTCCACCACAATCTGGCCGTCGTTTAAGCTGCCGGTGATATGATAGGTGCCGGCATCAGTGATGATAGCCAGGGTACCGTCGATAGTAACCGTTGGTGCATC
>JAGQXH010000875.1 GCA_020436695.1 Lewinella sp.
TATTCATTGCCCTGTTATGTCTCACAATTTCCTGCCTTCAGCAAAATGAGCAACGGATTATCAATGAACCCGAAACCAAAAGGAAAGATCCGCACAGTCCGGAAGATTGGATGTATCGTCAGCGAGCTTATCCACACGGTCATATCCGAAAAGACATTTACCTGGAAGCTATCCGTCAATGGCAACAGCTTAGCAATGCCCGGAGCGGTCAGGATCTTACCTGGCAGCCGGTAGGCCCCTATAATACGGGCGGCCGGATCACCAGCCTGGCTGTATCGCCCGCCGACGATCAAACCTTATATGTAGGCGCTGCGTCAGGTGGGGTATTTAAAACTACGGATGGTGGGAACAACTGGACTCCTGTTTTTGACCAGGCTGCCAGTCTTTCCATTGGAGATCTAGCCGTTGCCCCATCCTCCCCACAAACCATATATGTAGGTACGGGTGAAGCAAACGCCGGTGGCGGATCTCTCGCTTATGACGGTGCCGGAATTTACAAAAGCACGGACGGCGGTGCATCCTGGTCGGCAATGGGACTTGAAAAGACCGGAAGTACCGGAAAGATTACCATACACCCACAGCAATCCAATATCGTTTATGCGGCAACTATGGGCAGCCTGTTTGAGAACAATGAAGACCGTGGCCTTTACCGAAGCATTGACGGTGGGGCTAATTGGGAGAATATCCTCAATGTTAGTGACTCTACCGGGGTAATTGACATTGCCATCCATCCCACTCAGCCCGACTTACTCTTTGCGGCTACCTGGGAGCGGATCCGTCGCCCCAACCGTCGGCAATACGGAGGCATTACCAGTGGTATTTATCGAAGTGATGATGGAGGTGATAATTGGACTAAACTCTCGTTACCCCTCAGCAATCCATACCGCACCGGCCGGATCGGACTGACGATCTCTCCTGTCGATCCTCAGCGTATTTATGCTTCCGTTGTCAATGACACCAACAGCCTGTTGGCCGGCATCTATCAAAGCGATGATCTTGGAGAAACCTGGAATGCCCTGCCGCTGGACGGCATTGTTCAGGCCGGATTCATGTGGTGGTTCGGTAAGATCTATGCTGATCCGCTCGATGCGGAGCGGATCTATATCTGCAGCCTGGACCTCTACCAGTATGAAGCGGGCAATACCTCGTGGGAAAAGATCATGACTGGCGTACACGTTGACCAGCATGCATTGTACATAGAACCCCAAAACCGGGATTACATTTTATTAGGTAATGACGGCGGTCTGTACCGGAGTGATGATCCACAGTTGCAGGAGTGGTCGCATTTCGAAAATCTACCGATCACTCAATTCTACACTGCCGAAGTGGATTATCTGCAACCCGACCGTTTATTCGGAGGCACCCAGGATAACGGTTGTCTGCGCAAAGACCCGGCCACCGGGATCTGGCATCAGATCCTGGGCGGAGACGGTTTTGTTAACCTGGTGGACCCCAGCGATTCCCGCTACGTATATGCATCCGCTCAATACGGAAGTTTACGACGCTCTACCAACGGCGGAAATAGCTTCTCTAACGGCACCCCGAATATGAGTGCTTCCGAAATGAAAAACTGGCACACGCCGGTAGTCCTCGATCCCATTGATCCGGCAACGATCTATTATGGCGGTCAAAGGGTGCACCGGTCGACAACCCGGGCCATCAGTTGGTCGGTTATCAGTCCGCTCCTGGTCGAAATGCCGGAGAACAGTAATCTCTCTTACGGAACACTTTCCGCGCTGGCCGTATCACCGGCCGATACCCGCATCATCTATGCCGGAGCGGATGACGGCACGGTCTTCATTACCGAAGACGGGGGCAATAGCTGGACAAACATTGACCAGGACCTACCCAAACGCTGGGTAACCCGACTCACAGCCCACCCCACTGATCCGGAAATTGCATACATTACCTTTTCCGGTTATCGCTGGAATGAATACCTGCCCCATGTATTCCGGACGGAAGATCGCGGTACCCACTGGATAGACATTTCTGCCGGTCTTCCGGAAGTACCTGTCAATGATCTGGTGATCAATCCTGACCGGCCGGAACAATTATTTCTTGCCACGGATGCCGGCGTATTCATTTCGGAAAATGAAGGTGAGGAATGGGAAATATTGGGTCAGGAGCTTCCAAAAGTAGTAGTCACCGACCTTAGTTTCCATGCTCCTACCTCTACCCTGGCAGCCGCTACCTATGGCCGTTCGATGTATCAATTGCAATTGGAAAGCCTGCTCCACAATTCGGAAGCACCTTTGGTCACACTTGGCTTAAAAGCATACCCTAATCCTTTCCGGGATCGGACTCAAATTGCACTTGACCTGAAAGATCAACTTGAACTTAAGATCAGTATTTACGACCTGAGCGGCAAACTGGTACAGGCTCTGTTCGAAGGTGTACTTCCGGCCGGAGCACATCAATTTACATTCAACACCAGGCAGCCTGCTTCCACCTATGTCTGCCGCATACAAACGGCAAATGGCGATAAAAGTCTGTTAATCCATACCTTATAAACGAAGACTCTTTCTATAAAAAGGGGAAAACAATTAGATTTCAACTTCTTTATATGACAAAACGTTCATATTTTGTCAAATCTTTTTTGTCCACCCTTTCAATTTTTTAAAAGTGATACTCGAGCAAGACAATATACCGGATCTGTTGCGCAACTATTTTCCACAACTTTCCGAAAGAGGACTACGAGATGAGATCGCCCAGGTGGGCAAGGTCATGACCTTTTCCACCGGAGAAATGATCATGGATTTCGGTAGTTATATCAAGATGATACCACTCGTGATCCAAGGCAGCATAAAAGTGAGTCGCGAAGGGAATGAAGGAGAGGAGATCTTTCTCTACTACCTGCAGGGGGGCGATGCCTGCACTATGACGTTCACCTGTTGCATGCGGGATAAACAAAGTGCTATTCGAACTATTGCCGAAGACGATACCCGGATCATCGCCATCCCTACCCGCTATATGGATGAGTGGATGATGAAATATCCTACCTGGAAAAACTTTGTAATGACTGCCTATGATCACCGCATGCTGGAACTGATAGACACTATTGATCAGATCGTTTTTAAAAAGCTGGATGAACGTCTGCTCGATTATCTACGTAAGCGGGCACAGGCCGTGGGTCAGAATACCATAAATACTACTCATCAGGAAATTGCCGATGACCTGAACGTCACCCGGGAATCCATCTCCCGTCTTTTAAAGACTTTGGAAAAACAAAAGATGGTAGAATTAGG
>JAGQXH010000876.1 GCA_020436695.1 Lewinella sp.
TTTGGTCCACTGGCAGGAGGGCAACCGGGTGAGTGTGCGGATATTCCCGTGTACGCCGGAAGAAGATCGTCAGTTTAAGATCGGCATCACCAGTCCGATGGCTTATCCCGGTGAAGGCCGACTTGAATATCACAACATCGATTTTGTGGGCCCCGACTGGGAACATGCCCGGGAAAGCATTAATGTGGTTGTAGATGGGACACTGGAGAATCTGGAGTCGTCACTGCATTTGCAGGAGAAAGGCAGTTTGCTAACTTACGCAGGCCGGTATCGTTCTGACTGGCACCTGAGTTTTGCGGCCCCCAGACTCTCTGAGCATTCCTTTGTCTTTAATGAAGAGGCTTATCAACTGACATCGCTGACGAAAAAGGAACTACCCTTTCCGGCCGAAGAGATCTATCTGGACATCAACCGGAACTGGTCGAAAAGATCACTGATGGAATTGTGGGAAATGATCCAGACACGGGACGTCTATGTTTATACCGACCGGCTGGTAAAAGTGACTACGGAGAATCATCGTCATCTGTTCCAGGAACTACTGGATCGCCATTACGGATTGTTCCCACTCTATGAGATCCGAATGCCAGAGCGGGCATTAGTAATATCGGCCAATGGGGCACTCACTCCGACACTGGAAGATCTTGAAGAAAGCCCTTTTGCCGAAAAACTCAATGATTTTATGTCGGAAGATCATCCACCGGTCAGGATTTTTCATTTGGGTGCAGAATTATCTCCCTACTGGAAAACGCTGCGAGAATTGCGGATCGTAGATTATACCACCGGCGACTGGGATGAACTGCTTCAACAGTTGGAAGCATCTGTTTTTCCCGCACATCCGGAGACCGAGAACCTCATAGACATTCCATATGCTCAGCTACAGATCCGTAAAATGGCTGATGAAGAGCAAAGCCGCGGAGCGCCGGATCATCTGATGCGGCTATTCGTGTACAATGATCTGATGCGTCGTGTCGGCCGTTCCTACTATGATAAGGAGCAACTCGCTCCCCAGTTGGTAGAAATGGCGGCTGAGGCCTACGTACTCAGCCCGGTATCGAGTCTGATTGTTTTGGAGACTCAGGAAGACTACGATCGTTTTGACATCGATAAGAGTAGGAACAGCCTGGAAAATGCGTCCATCACCCTGTCGGGTTCGGTGCCGGAACCGCATGAGTGGTTATTGATCATACTAAGCATCGGGTTTGCAGCCTGGTTATTGTTTAAAGATCGGTTTACAAGGGCATAGATGAAACAATTGGAGCTTTCTTTCTGGAAAAAAGAGAATGGGTACAAGTCGGCCACAGGTATCGGCATGATCCTGATTTTGGTGGCGGGTTACACTTATTTCAATTATGACAACCAATACTTCAGTAGTTCGGTCTTCCTGGGGCTCTTATTCTCCCCTTACATTTTTAGGTGGACCAGCCAGGCAATTAGCTATCGTTTCTTGTGGATCGCCCTGGTTCTGGGCGCATTGCTTTGTTTTCGTCACAGTAGTAGCCTGTTCTACTTTTTTTTGGTGGCTTCCTTGCTTTTTGTTTTGGAAAGCACATGGGGGAAACTGAATAACCTGCCGGTCTTTTTGCTGGCGCTGATCTCCGCCCTCATCGGACATGTCGTTTATGTTTGGAGTTTTCCCATTCGGTTACAGCTGAGCAGTTGGGCGGCTAAATGCCTGTCAATAATCGGAATGGATACGACTGCCAGTGGAAATACCATCATTCGGAACGGGTATGAATTTTCGGTTGACCCGGCCTGCATGGGGCTAAACATGTTAGTGACAGCTGGTATTCTCGGGCTACTTATGCTGGCTCATTTCGAGCGCAGACAACGTTACACCTTTTCGATGCTACAGACTGGCGCTTATTTGTCGGTTATCCTATTGCTGGCTGTTGTCGCCAATTTCATCCGTCTGCTTACGCTCATTGTGTTTCGGATCGGACCAGGGCACCCCATGCATAGCGGTGTTGGCCTCTTTAGTCTGTTGGTGTATGCACTGATACCTTTCTACTTATGGTTGGCCTATGGCAATCAATGGCCGGAGAGAAATACTCCGGGAGCCGATGAGGGCTGTATCGTAAATAGAGCAGTTGTTCATCGCACGATTTTTCCCTATGCATTACTGCTGTTCCTGTTTTTATACAATGGTCCAAAATTCTTAAGTACCCCGGTAGTCTTCGATCATACTTTGAGTGAATTACAGCTTCCGGGTTTCGAAAGCAGCCTGCTGGAAAATGGTGTATTAAAACTGGAAAATGAGGTAACTTTGGTCTATATCAAACCGCCGGCCGGACCACTGCAGGGTACTCATGATCCGCGCATCTGCTGGGAAGGCACCGGCTATACGTTTACGCATATCCAAAGGCGACAGATAGGAGAGGAAGAAGTCTATACCGCTCGTCTGGAAAAAGACAACGAGACCTTATATACAGCCTGGTGGTTCGATAATGGCCGGGAACAGACCGTAAGAGAATGGCGCTGGCGTTGGTATACATTGAGATCGGGTAGGGGATTTCGGCTCGTGAATGTGACGACGGCCGGAGCTATAGAACTGGAACGGGAAGTGATGAAGTTAAAAGATATTTGGAGCGACAAATAAAGAGAGAATAGGGTTCGCCGGTGAACTTTGTTGTGTTCCGGGGCATTTATGTATGTATTCCAATCCGGAATATCCAAACCGCTGAATATGAATAATATGAACATCCAACCCGAAGAGATCACTATTCAAAATAATGAGGCTAAAGGCCAGTTTGAGGCTAATGCCAAAGGTTTTCAGGCTGTTACCGAATACCGCCGGGTAAAAGATCGCATCATCTTTACGCACACGGAAGTGCCCGTTGAACTGGAAGGGAACGGTATTGCATCCTTACTGGCCAAAACCGCTCTTGAATTTGCCAAAGCCCAAGGTTTGACCGTGATGCCGCTTTGCCCATTTGTGGCTGGTTACATTCACCGGCATCCGGAGTATAAACCGCTGGTACTGGAAGGGTTTAAATATTAAACTTGAGTTGATAGTCATCATTAGAACAGGTCAAGTGACAAATCGATATTAATGGGTTCAAATCCTTGTTCATTCCAACCCTGGTAGACCTTTTCCCACTAAGATAAAATGAAAAGCCCTTCCGGATCATAACAATCCGGAAGGGCTTTTCATTTATCCAGTTGTCAGGCACTTTCACAGTGCCTGACAACTTTCAGACCGGTTTATTCAACCACCATTGATTTGGTTGCAGTGAAGTCACC
>JAGQXH010000877.1 GCA_020436695.1 Lewinella sp.
TCCCAGAAGACCGTCTTCACCCGGATAGCGAATATCCCAGGCAAACTGATAACCGGTTGCTTCGATCTCGAGAAATTCAGATTTATCTTCCGTGGTTGGGCTCAGCACAGCCTGTGCATCTTCCGGGATATCAGCCATTACTTCGTTCCAGGCGTCAAGACCACCTACAACCAGGAAAGTCATGACTACCGCCGGCAGGATTGTCCAGATCACTTCCAGCTTGTTGTCATGCGGCATATACAGAGCGGTACGACCTTTCTCTGCCCGGTATTTCCAGGCAAAGTAAAACAACAATATCTGGGTAATAATGAATACGATCCCGGTGAAGAACAAAGTAGTATGAAAAATGGAGTCCAGGCTGCTACCGTGTTCGGAGGCCGAATCGTGCGGTCCGTATCCGAGCATATAGTTGCGATAATAGATAGCACTGGCAATGGTGAAGATCAGGAAAACCACCATAAAAGCAAGCATGTAGACAGACTGTCGGCGGTCTGTCGCCTCCTGCATTTCCTCTTCCCCACGGATCTTTGCCGCCAATTCGGTTACTTTACCAATTTGAACGACAACAATGCCGATCAACAGGATGCAAAGTATAGCTAGAATAGCAGTCATTATCTTCTGTTTATGTGTCTTTTAATTACTTTTCAAAAATACGCCTTCAGACTCAATGTCCGGTCGGGAGGCACAACGCTGAAATATTATTTAGAATTAGTCTAAATAAATTAAACGTGATGATGTAAGCTCTCTTCGAGATATGGATCGTGAGATGGCGTCAGTGGTGCCTTTTCCAGACGGGAAAGACCAAACCAAAGGAAACCACCCAAAAATCCGATCATCGTACCTATTTCCAATAGCCCCGGGATCGTAAATCCTGCTGTAAAACCACCATGATGGGCAGCTTCAGCCGCGTGTTCGGCACCGGCGGCCATTGCTTCGTGGGCCGTATGCAGCACACCCGGTTTGATCATCAGGAAGAAATCCCACCAGTGACCGAAAAAGCAGATGATAGAGGCAAATACCAGCGTACCGTATTTGCGCTTATTATCATTCCGCATCAGCACCAGAAAAGGCGTTACAAAGTTCAGGATCAGGTTACCGAAAAACATCACCCGGTAACTATCCAAACGGGTACGGAAGTAAATCGTCTCTTCACCGTTGTTAGCGTACCAGATCAGCATATACTGTGAGAACCACAGGTAAGTCCAGAATACACTAAAAGCAAACATATATTTACCCAGATCGTGCAGGTGCTCATTGGTTACGTTTTCGTAGTACCCGCGAGACTTCAGGAAGATCAGGGTCAAAATGGTCAAAGCCATTGTAGCGACAAACCAACTGGCAGTTGCATACCATGCGTACAGCGTACTGTACCAGTGAGCATCTACAGACATCACCCATTGCCAGATCAAAGCAGCACTGGTGAAACCGGCAATCGGCAAAAAGGCTGCCGACCAGCGACGGATACGGCGATGAAAAGCATAGTCGGTCGTGCCCTTCAGGTCTTCCTCTACCGACAGACCTCTAATCTTCAGAGCAAAGAAGATCCAGGCACCGACGATGATGAGGGTACCGAAGGTGTACCAGTACTTATTCAGGAAGGAAGACTTACCCGCCATAATCGGATCACTGGCCACATCGGCCTCATTCGACCAGTGGTACAGGTGATGAAAATGTCCCCAGATACCGACAATGATCAGCAGTAACAGTGCCAGCCCCGGGATCAGGAAGTAAGAATAGGCTTCCCAGAGGCGTTTGAACACCGTATGCCAACCGGCATAAGCCGTAGTGAAAGCGGCCAGAATAAACAAGGATACGAAAGCGATCCCCGTAAAGAAAACGGTATTATGCAGATAATTACTCCAAAAGCGGGAATGGAACTCGTCGTCTCCCAGGAAAGTCAAGCCCAGGCAAAGGATACCCAGGATGAGTGCTCCTATCAAAACGCTTTTGTGTTTGCTTTCCAGCGTAAATTGATTCATTGATGCTGCTTATTTAGATGAGCGCCCGGGGCGCTGCTACTTAATCTTAATGCTATTTTTCATTCAGACTTTCTATGTTTCAAAAACTTAGAAAGTCTTGCAGGTGATCTTAATGTTCGCCACCGTGGCCTTCCTCCATGCTGTGCTCCTCACCGGCAGCTTCACCGGTTGCGGGTTCCTCATCCGTCATAGGGGCTTCGGCAATGGCGCCTCCTACCATATCTCCCGGTGTACCGAAAGTAGAGTTGAACGTATTAGAAGAGCCATCGTATACCAACTTAGCTGCTTTGGCCTGCAGGGAGCGGATGTAGTGGATCACTTCCCATCTTTCCTGGTAAGACAATTTATCGGTATAGCTTCCCATCACGTTCTTACCATACATGATCGCATAATAGAACCGACCGTTGGAAGCGGCGGAGAATTCTTCGTTGATCAGGTTAGCTGGCTGTGCCGGATAAACAGCGTTGGTATTTTGATCGCTCACCAGATAACCGGCACCATCGGCTTTTTCACCGTGGCAGATCCCACAGTAATAGCCATAAAGTTCTTTACCCGTAGCCAACCCTTTTGCTGTAATGGGATATGGATTATCGATGATCTCGGCGATAGCGCGAGTACGTTCTTCTTCGCTATCTCCGTAGTAGAAAGGCACATCACCATTGATCGGCACGGAGATGGCATTATTAGTCGATTCACCGTGCAGGTTTTCCAGCATCGCGTTTTGGGCCGTTGCAGTAGCCGCGAAGTAAACACCTGCATAACCACGTGGAACGGTACCGGCCACCGGTTTCCTAACCGCGCTCAGATCCGCCAGCTTGAACGTACTGGCCTCATCCCAGGTATTGTAATAGTAATATGAATAGACGTTGGCTTCATACGCTACAGAGTGCGCCATATCCGGCATGTATTCGCTACCGGTAAATTCTCCGTCGGCAGGAGAACAAGCCTGTAACAACACTGTAGCCAGAACCACGAATATGAAAATTCTAATATTTTTCATTGTTTGTCTTTTATCTATCAAAGATTCCAACCAAGCCTCCAATACCGGGTACTGCCCGGTATCGATCTATATGGTTTTGGTATTCACCTCGAATGCCCCTGAGCTGGAAAAGAAATCTTTCAGCTTGCTGCGTGTATCATCGGAAGCTCCGTTCGTATTGAAGGCAATACAGAATTTGTCGTCCGTGATACGGTCATCCAGCGTTGGATTCGTAACACC
>JAGQXH010000878.1 GCA_020436695.1 Lewinella sp.
CATTATTACCCAGTGCGGCCCGCCATTTGCTGAAGATCAACCGGTCGGCAATGCCGCGTTTCAGCGCATCCATACCGGAAAAGTTCTTGTCGTATTCAAAGTCTTCAGTCAGATCCAGTGCCCAAAAGAAAAGTTTTTTCTTAAGCCCTGTGAGCGTTTCTCCTTTGGCGTAGATCTTCTCGTACACTTTTTCCAGTAGTCGGGGAACGGTAGTGAAGAAATGTGGTTTTACCGCCTGAATATCCCCTTTTTCTCCTCCGAGGTTATCGGTACCGGTAAAATACATCTGGGTACCCAGATAGGTCTCCGCATAAAGATGCGTACGCTCAAAAATGTGGCATAAGGGCAGAAAACTCAGTACTCTTTCCTGTGGCTTCAGCGGGATTTCACTCCCTACGGCAAATACGTTGCTGGCAATATTATGGTGCGAAAGCATCACGCCTTTGGGTTTACCAGTCGTGCCGGAAGTATAAATGATGGTAGCCAGGCCTTCCGGGGCTATCGAATCCATGATGCTATGTACTTCATCTATCCCATCTTCGGCAAAGATCTCCTGCCAGTAAGGACGGCCATCCGTCTCATCGAAGGTATATATGTTTTGCAGGGAGGGAACGTTCGGTTTTGCCCGGCTTACCTTCTCATAGAGATCACCACTGCCGACGAAGGCGAGTTTCACCTCGGCATCATTGAAGATGTACTCGTATTCAGCCGGACTGATGGTAGGATAAACAGGTACATTGATGGCGCCGATCTGGGACAGACCGATGTCCATGATCACCCATTCCGTTCGGTTCTTATAGACGGCCAGTGCGATCTTGTCGCCCGCTTTAATACCCATTTTCAGTAAGCCGCAACTCACATGGCCGGCCAGCCTGATAATGTCGCTGGTGGAGTAGTGCACCCACTCTTCACCAGGTTTGTGACTAAAGGCTTTCTCCTGCGGATAGTGATCCTGCTGATAATGTATGAAATCGAATAATCTGCTTGGGTTTTCCATATTTTGAATCTAGAGGATATTTAACGCTAAAAATCGAAAAAATAGTTGGCATAAAGATAACTGTACAAAAGAAAATTTGTTCTGTGGCGATCAATGAGGCGCGATAGAACGAAAGTTCGAGTTATTGCTGATCTTGCGGGCATCCAATTTTAGCAATGGCTACTTATTGTAAAGATTCGTTATTTGGAATGAGGCAATGGTTCATAACCGGTATAACATAATTCTATTGTATTTCTATCATTCAGCAAGGAATCAGAGAAATAATGGAAACCGATAAATATAGTGTCTGGTTGGAAGTCAAACGGAGTCAGGTAGAAGGAGAATTCATATGCTTGACCAGCCTCCAGGCATTTTGTAGTCATGGGATAATAATCAAGAATGCCTCCGCCAACAAGAAAAGAATCCGGTTTTATTTGTTTGACCGCAAGGGTGTTAGCAATGATTAATCCTCCACTTTTACTATAGATCGGCACCCAGATCGGCTTAGAGACTTTTTTGATTTTCAACAAGTACTTTTCATGGAGAGTATGCCCACTGTCAAAAGTGGTATCTCTTTCGACCGGCCCCTCCACCTGATAGGAGAATTCCTTTAGAACAATTGTTCGACCGGAATCGAAATTGCAGGCCATGGCAGCTAGTATACACAGAAGGGGAGCAGACCAATTTTTCATCTGTTGAATACATTTTGACCATTTTTCATACTTGTAAATAGTCTTTTTTAGTCACTTGGAACAGTTTTGCCTTGACAGTCCGGATACTACTTTATCCCAGTCAACGCCAGTCGGATCTTCTCATAGGGCACTTCCTTATTCATCAGTTCATACAGATCTTTGAGCTTATAAGGCTGCTCTACGTATTTGGTGGATTTTTTGATACGTTCCACTACCTCTTTGGAGATAAAGCGATAAATGTCGATCTCATAACCGGTTCTTAGCAATTCCTCGAGGTGGCTGTAAATGGTACCGGGTGAAAGATTTCGTTCCCGGGCGATCTCATCTATGGATAGCTTTTCTTTGTAGTAGTCGTAGGTCACCAACACGGTTTGGCCGGAGATCTTCGGCTGATTGCGTTTAAGATAATCCCGGATGGCTTCCTGGAATACATCTCCGTAAAGCTGCAATTTTCGTTCGCCGACCCCGGATATGCGTTGCATGTCCAGATCGGTAGTCGGTCGGGTCGCCGCCATTTCTTCCAGTGTGGCGTCCGAGAAGACCAGATAAGGAGGTACGCCTTTTTCCTGGGCCAGCCGCTTGCGTAATTGCCGGAGTTCTTCGAACAGTTCATCGCGGGTGCGTTGGCGCACGCTTTTAGGTACCGCAGCCTTAGCCTTGGCTTTTTCTTCGGCCAGCCGTTCCCTGACCGTAGTCATCCGGACAAGCTGAACACTTTCGTTTTCGAAAAGTACTCGCTGGCTGGCCGGTGTCAGTTTCAGCACATTATGTTGATCATGGGCTACTTCCAGATACCCCAGATTGATCAGTTGATGCAGGTAGTCCCGCCATTCCACGAATGGTATATTTCTACCGGCTCCGTAAGTCTTGATCTTATGGTAACCTTTGTCCATCAGGTCTTTTCTTCCGGAGGCCCGCAGGACGTTGATCAGCATATTGACACCTACCTGTTCTTTCAGCCGGTATACCGCAGAGAGCGCTTTCTGAGTAATAACGGTACCATCGATGTATTCCGGCGGGTTGTTGCAGATATCGCAGTTGCCGCAATTCTCGTGCAGGTCTTCTCCAAAATAATTCAGTAATATCCGGCGTCTACAGGCCAGCGCTTCGGCGTATTGCTGCATGCGTTGCAACTTGGCCAGCTGCACTTCCTGATTTTCACTTTCGTTTTTCTCGATAATATCCTGGAGCAGGCTGACATCGGCAAAACTGTAGAAAAGCAGGGTGTCGGCTTTGACCCCATCTCGCCCGGCCCGGCCGATCTCCTGGTAGTATCCCTCAATGTTCTTGGGCAGGTTGTAATGTATGATCCAGCGGACGTTGGATTTATCGATGCCCATTCCGAAAGCGATCGTGGCACAGATAATGGGAATATTGTCATTAATAAAATCCTCCTGTACGGCATCCCGGTCGGCAGTCGACATCCCCGCGTGGTAGTAGGCAGCCCGAAAACCGCGATCGTTCAGCTTAGCCGCAATTTCTTCGGTGCGTTTCCGGCTCAGGCAATAAATGAT
>JAGQXH010000879.1 GCA_020436695.1 Lewinella sp.
TCCGTCCCGATAATGCCCAGTCGTTTCACGGAGTAGATGAACGAATGACCGTTGGAGATCTGGAAGACGGCATCCGCTTTTTCCGGCAATTGATCCGGAATAACCGCTTTTTTGTTGGGGATTATTTGCACCAAAAAGGATAAGACTATCATCTTATCTGACCATCGCACATTCGGTGTTTTCTCCCATTTGTATCATTGGCAGGGAACGGATCAAAGTTTGCATCCAATACTGCTGATGGCTCATTATGATGTAGTTCCGGTAGAACTGGAGACTGTCGACCAGTGGACCTATGCGCCATTTTCCGGTATGGTGAGGGCCGATACAGTATGGGGTAGGGGAGCTATAGATGATAAACTGGCCTGTGTGGCATTACTGGAAGCAACAAGGTAGTTGCTGAGAGAGGGGCGGCAGCCTCTGCGTTCCATATACCTCGCTATAGTACAGGCCATAGATCGCCTGAAAGAGCACCCTTTTTCAAAGCAAATAGCTGTTCATTTAATGCGAAATTATGCGATCCATTTCCATTTTTATGTTTTGTTTTCTAAGTCTGGGCTCTCTTTTGCCCGGGCAACGAGGAGTGTCCCTTGACTGTTTTTTACGGAATTGTAGCGATTTGAAGGATCCATCGACCATTAAGTTTGGTTATCTGACCGTTCCTGAAAATCATGCATTTCCGGAAGGTCGAAAGTTACAAATTGCTTTTACGGTATTGCAGGCCAGATCTTCCCGTTCTTTGCCCGATCCGGTTCTTTATATCTCCGGTGGTCCGGGTATTGGTGCACTGCAGGATATTCCCAAATGGGAAGATCATTTTTTGCGTAAGGAACGGGATATCATACTGGTTGATTTTCGCGGGATCGGCTATTCCGAGCCGGAAATGTGCTCAGATTTAAATGAAATTCTGTGGAGTTTGTTTGCCGGAAATTATGTTTCTCCGGAGATTGAAAAAGAAACGAAGGTTTTTTGGTTTCAGGATTGTTTTACCGGTTTGCGGTCTCGGGGTATAGATTTGGAACAATACCGGTCTGCTGCGGTGGTGCGGGATCTGGAAATACTGCGTGAATACTTGGGATATAATCAGTGGAATCTACTGAGTGTTTCCTATGGTACGCGTATGGCGCAAACTTATCTTCGGGATGCCCCGGAACATTTGCGGTCGATCATTTTGGATTCTACTTTTCCGCTTGGCTATTACATGGACCATCCTCTGCAGGGGTATTTACGTTCTTTGACCAGTTTCTTCGAGTTGTGTGAGAATGATCCGGTATGTAAAGCACGTTTTGGAGGGATACAGCCCAGATTTTATGAAGTAATGGATAGTATAAAAGCTAGATCCATCGCCCTGTATCCTCCTGCATTCCCCAATGAGATGTTCCTGGTTAATGCCCAGGATGCCCATCTCATGTTTTTCCAGTTTCTGAAAAACCGCGATAACTATCCGGCTTTACCCTATCTTATCGAGGCTATTGCTGATCGGAATGCAGAGATATTTGATAATATGATCACCCTGGCCAAAGGGCAAAATGACCGGGTATCATTAGCTGCTGGGGTGCTGATCAACAAGAATGATAATTATTATCCGCCGGTCAATCCGGCTACCCGGAAAGATCCGTTAAAAGATGCGCTCACTTATTTCGACGGGGAGTATGAGGTGTTGCGGAGTATGGATGAACTGGTCACTTATGACAGCCTGGAACGGCAACCGGTATCCGGTAAAGTCCCTACATTAATACTGGCGGGAGATCTCGACCCGGCAACACCCCCGGAGTATGGTCAAGAGGTGCATGAGGGACTTCCGAACAGCTATTATCTGTTGTTCCCCGGTTTGAGTCATGGCGTATCTCGGGCCGGAGGTTGTATCCCGGACCTTATAACCGATTTTCTACGTGCACCTGAAAAGATGCCGGAAATGCGTTGCCCGGAAGAATGGCCGGCAAGCACCATTCCTTTTACTGGTGATCTTTACGAAAATTCCCGTATTGGAACGTTGCTTCGTCAGTTGGTAGTTGAAAAGCGGATCGTATTATTTTCACCATTAGTATTGTTGCTGCTCGGTTGGATAGTGGCAATCGTTAAACTGTTCCGTAAAAGAAAGTTGATCTTTACCGCCGAAAAACGCTATCAACTGATCAGCTTTTTGACCCACACTCTGGGTATGGCCTTAGTGGTGAGCACTGTATGGCTAATACATCAGACCATTCAAATCAGTCAGTTACTCGTTCTTTTCGGATTGACGGGAGTAGCCCATTATTTTTATTACGCTACCTATCTATTTCTGGCAGCTATTTTAGCTTCGAGCTACTATTGGGTACGAGGTATACGTGATCACACCGGCCTGATTTCCTGGCTGATTTCTGGCTTATCGGTTCTAACTTTGATCCCTTTCGCTTGTTTACTTTTTGTATTTAATCTATTTCCCAATTGAATCTAACCCAATATGCATAAGTATCCACAGGACTTTTGGAACAGCCGATATAGTGATCCGGAGTACGTCTACGGCCATGAACCCAATGCTTTTTTCGAGGAACAACTGCTGCAATTATCTCCCGGCCGCATGCTGCTGCCCGCCGAAGGAGAAGGCCGTAATGCTGTATTTGCCGCCAAAAACGGCTGGGATGTCCAGGCGTTCGACTGGAGTGAAGTTGGGCAGCGAAAAGCCTATCAGTGGGCGCAGGAGAATGGCGTGAACATCAACTACGAAGTAGGTAAGGCGGAAGAAGTAGAATACGCCTTGGGCGCATATGATGCGTTGGCATGTATCTTCTCTCATTTCTCTCCGGCGATCCGAAAGGAAGTGACCAGGAAGTTCCTAAGTTACCTGAAGCCCGGCGGACACATCATCTTTGAATGCTACAGCAAAGCCCAACGGGATTATCAGGAGAAATACAATTCCGGCGGCCCGCAATCTGTGGACATGCTCTATTCGGAAGCGGAAGTCCGGGAGGAATTTCCTGATATTAATTTTGAGTTTTTGGAAACGAAAGAGGTGGAGCTGAGAGAGGGAGCTCACCACGTAGGGCTTGCCTCGGTGATCCGTTTTGTAGGGAAGAAGTGATCAGGCGCACCACGTGCTGATAAGGTCCTGTGCACCGAAATTGGGGTGTAAGTCGTAAGCCGGTCAGTCGTAAGTCAGGCATTTCCATCGA
>JAGQXH010000087.1 GCA_020436695.1 Lewinella sp.
TTTAACAAATCATAATCTCATGAAATAATAAGACGACCTAATTCTTAAAAAACGACCTAATTCTTAGTCTTCAATAAGGTTTTGGGGGGCGTTTAAAAAATCGGTTTTTGAGATAGCCTCTGTTTTTGGGATTATGCCGAAGGATTTTCTATCTGTCTGTGTTTGTTATCTCCTTCTGACAATACAAATATGCAGTGCTTTCTACCTGTAACAAAAGACAAAATCCGGCTTTTGTTGAAATAAATTATCATTTTTTAGTTTTTTAAAATTAGTTAATTAAATGATAATCAAATAAATATAAGATGAAATTTGTTATTTAAATAATTATATCATTATTCATAAAACCTCTGAATTTTTTTTATGAAAAAGCAAATAGCCCCAAAAATTAGTCGTCATTTTCCTGGTACTTATCGAAAACACATCATTTTCTGATGACAAATCCTTGACAAATTCAAGGAAATGATTTAATATTGACCGAACGTTCAGTCAAAAAGTGTTATGGCGCCAAAATCGAAAGAACAATTTGAGGAGATCAGAAATCAAACCAAGGAAAACATTAAGAATGCTGCACTGGAATTATTTGGCAAGTTAGGGTATCACAGCACCTCTATCAGTCAGATCGCCAAAGCAGCAGGTGTTTCAAAGGGATTGATGTATAGCTACTTTGAAAGTAAGCAGGATCTTTTGTATTACATCATCATGGAAGCAATGGACCTGGGGATGAAGCTCATGGATGAGGTGATTGAAAAAACAAGTGATCCGTACGAACAGTTCGCCCAGATCGTGGAAGGATCTTTCCAGTGGGTCATGGAGAACCTGCACTACTGGAAACTACTTACTTCGCTGGCCTTTCAACCGGGTATCCTGGAAGGAATGGAGGGCGAAATGAAAACGGGGCAGGAGCGGGCGATGGCCATAAGTATTGAGATCTTCAGTAAACTGGGATATGAACATCCCGAAGAAGAAGCCTGGTTTTTCGGCGCATTAATGGACGGTGTGATGCTGCATTATCTGCAACTGGAAGACCAGTATCCCGTGGAAAAAATGAAAGCCTACATTTTGGCACGATATAAACCTCAATAGTTGATTCAACCAAATTAAAAGATCATGAGACATAGCATAATTGCATTTTTTATACTGGCTATGGTAGCTACAGCATTTAATACGGCAACAGCTCAGGAGTTGTCTGCCATGGAAATTGTTACCAAAGCCGATCAGAAAGTAAGGGGTAAAACCAGCCAAGGTAGTATGAAGATGACTATCATCCGCCCCAGTTGGACCCGTGAAATGACCATGAAAAGCTGGAGTATGGGTACCGAATACAGTCTCATCCTGGTAACCGCACCGGCCCGGGACAAAGGCACCGGCTTTCTGAAACGGGAAAAAGAGATCTGGAACTGGCAGCCCAGCATCGACCGAGTGATCAAGCTGCCTCCTTCCATGATGATGCAATCCTGGCTGGGATCAGACTTTACCAACGACGACCTCGTCCGGGAATCTTCTATGATCGAAGACTATGAACACAGTCTCCTTGGTTCGGAGAAAATCGATGGACGTGATTGCTACAAGATCCAGTTGATCCCCAAAGAAGATGCTCCGGTCGTATGGGGTAAACTGCTGGTGTGGATCGATAAGACCGATTTTATCCAGATGAAAACCGAATTCTACGATGAAGACGGCTACCTGGTCAATACAATGCTTGGAAAGAACATCAAGGAAATGGGCGGAAGAATGTTGGCCAGTGTACTTGAAGTAGTGCCTGAAGAGGAGGAAGGGCACAAAACCCGGATAGAGTACCTGGACATCAAATTTGATGAACCGATCCAGGACAGCTTCTTTTCCATTCAGAACCTGAAACGAGTTAAATAAAGTACGCAGTCGATAGTCAGCAGTTGGTAGATAAAGGACTGCTGACTACTGACTATTGACTAAACAACCAACCATGATACTCAAACTAGCCTGGCGCAATATCTGGCGAAACCGGCGAAGGACGCTGATCACCATGGCTTCCATTTTGTTTGCTGTGCTCTTCGCCAGCTTCATGGAATCCTTACAAAAAGGGGCCTGGAATCACATGATCAAAAACGTGGTCAATTACTACTTCGGTTATGCACAGATCCACCAAAAAGGATATTGGGATGAGCAGACGATCGACAAAGCTTTCACTTACAGTGATACCTTATCCCACTTGGATAGTAAAGTATCCGCCATACAGGGTGTAGTCCCCCGCCTGGAATCCTTTGCCCTGGCCTCTACCGGTAATCAGACCACCGGTGTCCTGGTGATAGGTATCGATCCGGAGCGTGAAAACGCCATGACAAACCTGCATAATCGTATCACCCAGGGGACTTATCTGGAGGATAACGATAAAGCTGTGCTGATCGCCGATGGCATTGCCGAGCATCTGCAGCTAAAGCTGGGGGATACACTGGTACTGATCAGCCAGGGTTACCACGGGATTAATGCTGCCGGTAAATACCCGATCAAAGGATTTGTACACTTTGGCTCCCCGGATCTCAACAAGCAAATGGTCTACCTGCCGCTAAAAGAATCACAATGGTTTTTCGGGGCGGACGGATTGATCACATCCCTGGCCTTAAAGATCGATGACCCGGACGAGATCCGATCCGCTGTACATGCCGTTAAGTCAATATTGCCGGCTAATGAATACGAGGTAATGGACTGGAAGGAGCTCCTGCCCGATCTGTTGCAGGCCAAGGCGCTGGATAGTGCGGGTAATTACATTGTATACTTCATCCTTTACATGATCATTGCCTTTGGTATACTCGGCACCATCCTGATGATGACCAAGGAAAGGGAATACGAATTCGGCGTACTTGTTTCGATCGGTATGCGTCGGATGAAACTGGGTTTTACCGTTTGGATAGAAATACTGATTATGGGATTGCTGGGGGCGCTGACCGGAATTCTGGCCAGCATGCCGGTCATCTGGTACTTTCATCAGAATCCGATACGTTTTACCGGTGAGTATGCCAAATCGCTCGAGCAATTTGGGTTCGAACCCATTTTTCCCGCTGAATTTAACCTGGCAATATTTTCCATGCAGGCCATCATCGTCTTCCTCATCACCTCACTGCTGGCGTTGTATCCTTTCCTGAAATTGAAGAAACTGCAACCGGTAGAGGCAATGCGGGATTAGGAAGAACCCTTGGAGGTGTAGGATTTTTGAAAAAAGGAATTGCAAAAACAGCTGGGAGCTGGTTCTAAACCACCAAACACCGATAACCCAGCACCAAGTACCTAAAAATATGATCTTCATAATTGCGTGGCGAAACATTTGGCGTAGCCGCACCCGGACACTGGTTGTGATCGGGGCGATCGCTCTGGGGGTTTGGGCCGCCCTGTTCATGACCGGATTTGCTACCGGGATGATGAACAGCTACATCGATAATGCTATCGAACAGGTGGTTTCTCATATACAGATCCACAATCCTGCTTTTAAGCAGGAGAATGAGGTCAAATACCGGATACCCCATCCGGACGCTCTGGTTGCCGACCTGGAAGCCGATCCGGATGTGGAAGCCATTAGTGTCAGAAGTCTGTCGAGCGGCATGATCGCTTCCAGTAAGACTACGCGGGGAATACTGATCAATGGTGTAGTTCCCGAGATGGAAAGTGCCGTTCGAAAACTGGATGAGAAAGTCGTCAGCGGGGAATATTTCACGGATGATCGTAAGAACGAGATCCTTATCGGCGAAAGACTGGCCGAAAAACTAAAGGTGGAAGTCCGCAAAAAAGTGGTGCTCACCTTTCAGGACCTGAATGGTAATATCACGACGGCTGCCTTTCGCATCGTCGGTATGTTCAAAACGGATACCAAGCCTTTTGATGAAGGACAGGTATTTGTAAAACGTACCGATCTCAACCGTTTGCTGAGCAGCAGTGATACGGAAGACCAAGAGCTAATCGCCCATGAGGTAGCTATACTCTTAAAAGATATTGATCTGGTAAATGCGGATGCAGAAAAATGGACGGCAAAATATCCCGACCTGCTGGTGGAAACCTACCGGCAGATCTCACCTGACCTGCAATTGTACGAAGGACAGATGGAAAACGTCTCCTATATCTATCTGACCGTGATCCTGCTGGCTTTGCTTTTCGGTATCATCAATACCATGTTGATGGCCGTACTCGAACGTTACCGCGAGCTGGGTATGCTCATGGCAATCGGGATGAATAAAAGCAGGATATTCTCCATGATCGTACTGGAAACCCTGATGCTTTGCCTGGTGGCCGCTCCGGTAGGTCTTTTACTCGGCTGGCTGACGATTACCTGGTTGGGGACGAACGGTATCGATCTGTCTTCTTACAGTGAAAGCTTGGCTCAATATGGGATGTCGACGATAGTATACTTCGATGTAGATCCCATGGTCTACTGGATGATCCCCATCGGCGTTGCGATAACTGCTCTGATCGCGGCTATCTATCCTGCTTTTAAAGCGATCGGATTGAATCCGGTAGAAGCTATCCGGAAGTTATAATTGGTATCCTAAACGAACAAAAAATCAAAAACATGTCAACTGTAATAAAAGCCAAAGCACTCGAGAAGGTATATAACCCTAAGAAAATTCCCGTCCACGCCCTGAATGGGGTAGACCTGGAGATCCACGAAGGGGAATTTACCGCCATCGTCGGACCATCCGGCTCCGGGAAAACCACTTTGCTGAACATCATCGGTGGCCTGGATCAACCGACCGGTGGACAGATCGAGGTGGGGGGATATGATATTTCGACATTTTCGGATAATGACCTGATCGATTTCCGTAAAAACCGGATCGGTTTTGTCTTCCAGGCTTATAATCTGATCCCGGTACTTACTGCTAAAGAGAACATCGAGTTCGTCATGTTATTACAAAACCGGCCGAAGCAAGAACGGGAAGATCGCACCGCCGAACTACTGCATGCCGTGGGCCTGGAGGATAAGGTTAATAAACGCCCTTCAGAGTTGTCCGGCGGGCAGCAGCAGCGGGTGGCCGTAGCCCGCGCCCTGGCTCCCAAGCCGGACTTTATCCTGGCCGATGAACCTACAGCAAATCTCGATTCTAAATCAACTGAAGACCTGCTCGACCTCATGGCCAAACTCAACCAGGAGGAGAACATCACCTTTGTTTTCTCTACCCACGACCAACGGGTCATTGATCGGGCCCGCCGGGTAGTGACGCTGGTAGATGGACGTATCGATTCGGATGAAGTAAGACAATAAGCCCCTAAGATCATGAACCCGACTAATTTTTTGAATCGCGTATCACAATGGAAGGGACTGGCTTTGCTTCTCCTGCTAGCCTTCAGCCATTTTACATTACTGAAGGCACAGGATGCTCCCGCCGAAAAAAAGTGGGAACTCAATGGCTATGTCAAAAACCTGCAAACACTCTTATTCTTTAATGATGCGTATCCCGATCTGCAGCAACAAAGGCTGGTCGACACCTTTCTTCAGGATAACCTGATACACAACCGGCTAAATTTCAAGTGGTACCCCAATGATCACTGGACCTTCTATGCCGAAGCACGTAACCGGGTCTTTTTTGGAGACCTGGTGAAGGCTACTCCCGATTATGGTGCCCTGATCGATGATGCCAATAATGACTATTTCGATCTCTCTGCGGTTTTACTGGATAAGAACGGCTGGGTCGTACACACTATGCTCGATCGATTATACCTGGAATATGTGTCCGGCAATTGGGAGATCCGTATGGGACGGCAGCGCATCAACTGGGGGATTAGCACAGTCTGGAATCCAAATGACGTATTCAACGCTTTTTCATTTACCGATTTCGACTACGAGGAGCGGCCCGGTAGTGACGCTTTACGCGTGAAATACTATACCGGCTTTGCATCGAGTCTGGAGTTTGTAGTCAGAGCATTTGATCATTGGAACGAAGGAACCATTGCCGGTTTGTGGCGATTCAATAAGTGGCAATACGATTTTCAACTATTGGGAGGTTATACCGAAGGTTTTCTCACGTTGGGAGGAGGCTGGGCCGGCAATTTAAAAAATGCAGGTTTCAAGGGGGAGTTCAACTACTTCCGGGGGCTGGAAGACAACCAGCAGGATGCTTTTACGGCTACTATTGGAGTGGATTACTCTTTTTCCAATTCGATGTACCTCAATGTAGGGCTGTTGTACAACAGTTTGGGTAGCCTGGATGCCTCGATCAACGGCCTGTTTAGTTTTCAGTTATCCGCCCGAAACCTTTATCCTTACCGCTGGGCAACCTTCACGCAGCTTAGTTTTCCTTTTACCCCTTTACTCAATGGGGGAGTAGCCATCATCTATAGTCCCGTCGAAGTACAACCTTTATTTTTCAATCCGACCCTTACTTATTCCATTAAGGAAAACTGGGATCTGGATATGGTCGGCCAACTGGTGTTTAACCGGGATAACGGATACACCAGCCCCATTCAGGCTGCTTTCCTCAGAATGAAATTTAGCTTTTGAGCAAAATTATCTTGGCAAACCGGTCATGTCCGTAAGTTTGTTAAATGCATCTATTTGGTAGTGTGTGCCCACACGGTTTTCGTAAGTAAGACCAGCGGGCCGCAAAAATACATAGACGGATAATAATTCGCGATCCGCCATTTATTCATATCTTGGCCGCTGTTCACCTTACGACTAACCAACTATTTCAGACATGAATGCCCTCCCTAGACTACTCTGTCTTCTGTTTTTGCTTTATCTGAACTCGCCACTATTTGCTCAGGACATTCCTTTACCGGAACATCCCAGGCCGGATTTCGAAAGAAGCAACTGGCTGAATCTCAACGGGCCGTGGAACTTTGAGTTTGATGCCGATGATAAGGGCCTAACTGACGGGTGGGAAAAAGGAACGAAATCCTTTTCCCAGAAGATAACGGTCCCCTTTCCCTGGGGCTCCAAGCTTTCCGGATTGGAGGATAAAGCAGATATCGGCTGGTATCAGCGTGAGATCAACGTGCCGGCCGCCTGGAAAGGCAAACGCACTTTTGTGACCATCGGAGCTTCCGACTGGGAGACGCGCGTCTGGCTGGATGGTCATTTTCTGGGTGTCCACCGGGGAGGCTATACCCCTTTCTCCTTCGAACTGACTGATCTGTTGCAATACGGCAAATCGCAAAAACTGATCATACGGGTAGATGATAAACGTCGTGATTTTACCCTATACGGCAAGCAGGGCTACGGTAATGCCCGCGGTATCTGGCAGACCATCTATCTGGAAGCTCGCGGAAATGACTATCTGGATGCGGTGCACGTTCGTCCGGATATCGATAAGAATACCGCTGTCATTACAGCTTACCTACCGGAGGCTACGGATAACGATCTCGAACTTCAATTGGAGATCCCTAATGCCACACCTGCCATTAATCAAAAGATCACTATTCCAGCGGGAGAAGACCAGTTTAGTGTAACGGTTGCTATACCGAATGCACACCGGTGGTCATTGGATGATCCTTTCCTCTACGATCTGAAAGCCACACTGGAAGATGATGTGGTAAATACTTATTTCGGTATGCGCAAGATCTCAGTGGTTGACCTGCCGGGGACGG
This sequence comes from Lewinella sp., assembly GCA_020436695.1. Taxonomy (GTDB): domain Bacteria; phylum Bacteroidota; class Bacteroidia; order Chitinophagales; family Saprospiraceae; genus Flavilitoribacter. Next base: position 7,546 of record JAGQXH010000087.1, read on the forward strand.
ATTACTCATATATCGCACTGAATGACGAACCGATCTACGTCCAATTGGCGCTGGATCAGTCGTATCATCCCGACGGATTTTATACTTTCCCCAGTGATCAGTTTATGCGTGAGGAGATCGAACGTAGCAAATCTATCGGTTTGAACGGTATTCGCATCCACATCAAAGTGGAGATCCCGCGAAAGCTATACTGGGCCGATAAACTCGGACTGCTGGTCATGGCCGATCTGCCTAACAGTTGGGGCGAACCGGAACATAAAATGCAGGCTGCCGCAGAATACACCCTGCGGGAAATGATCCGACGAGATTATAATCACCCGGCTATTTTCTCCTGGATCACATTCAATGAAACCTGGGGACTGCGTACCACAGTTAAAGAAAACGGAAAGGAGGTTAGAAAATACCTGCCGGAAACACAGGATTGGGTGGCGTCCATGTATTACCTCGCCAAATCACTGGATCAAACCCGTCTGGTGGAGGATAATTCGATCTGCTGTGGAGCCGGTCATACGGAAACGGACATCAATTCCTGGCACGGGTATTATGCCGGTTGGGAATGGGATGACCTGCTCAAAAATATCAGTGATAATACCTACCCCGGGAGTACTTTCGACTTTGAAGATGGTTTTCAGCAGGGGCACCAGCCTAATATCAATTCCGAATGCGGTAATGTTTGGGGATACGATGGAAGCACCGGCGATGTAGACTGGAGCTGGGATTATCATCGAATGATGAATACCTTCCGGATCTATCCCAAGATCGCCGGCTGGCTGTATACGGAACACCATGATGTGATCAACGAATGGAACGGTTACTGGCGTTTTGACCGCTCGGAAAAAGAAACGGGCATGTCTGATTTTGTGGAAGGAATGAGCCTGTTGGACATGCATGCACCATTTTATGTTTCCACCGGCAATGAGATCTGCCGTACGGTTTCAGGCGGAGCTACCGTGGAAGTACCTTTATATATTTCCTCCATGAGCGGAGAGGACGTCGGCCAGGACCTGGAACTGCATTACGAATTGCTTACTACCAATTACATCGGTGAAACGGAAAAGAACCTCAGCGGTAAGATCGATATCGCTTACACTCCCTGGATGCAGGCGCAATTAAATCCCTTGTCCATTAAGATCCCGGATTTTCCAGCTACGGCAAATCTTCAACTGGTGCTCAAAGACAAGCGTGGAAATATTCTACACCGGAACTTCATGCTTTTTGAGATCAAATCGGATAAGGCCATCCCGGATACCGATGTAGTGAGCTTGCCGGCTACGGCCTTTTCGGGTGCGGAGTGGAGCAAAAAACAGTGGGATGTTCTCGATGGCAAAAAAGTAAATGGAGCCGGAACAGGTTATTTCGAATATGAGTTCCCTATGTCTAAAGACCTGAAAGTCAATCGCAGCAAACAGGCATACCTGTTGCTTGAACTCTCAGCGAAGGAACTTTTCGTAAAGGATATGGAGCAATTCGACCGCGATCAGGATTATATGCTGGGCTCCAGAGTGGCCCCGAGTAGTAATCCAAATTCCTATCCCATGACGGATGAAAATGTCACTCCTTCAACGGTTACCGTTAAAGTAGACGGTACGACGATCATGACCGCCATTCTTCCGGATGACCCGGCGGATCACCGGGGGATACTGTCCTGGCACCATCAACTAAAGGATAAGAAACTTAGGGAAGCAGGCTCGTACGGTTACCTGATCAAAGTGCCGGTTAATAAGAACATGCTCCGGCAGGCAGTTAAAAACGGAAAGCTGACCGTGCGCATTGCCAGCAATGAAGGAGGCGTAGCCATTTACGGCAAGGAATTTGGCCGGTATCCTTTTGATCCGTCCCTGGTCTTGAAGTTTAAATAACCCCGGCAAATTGCAAGTAAGGCAATATGTGGAGATTCCAACTGCCGACCATTGACTGATAACTTGAATTACATAACCATAAATTACCTAGGCTAGCTTAATTATGAACAGAAGTTTGCTATTAATCGGCTTGTTATTGCTGGCAGGCAGCGTGTTTGCGCAGCGACAGGCTGAAAAAACCTTGTCTCTGGATGACCTATCCGCTTTCAAGCCGCAAGCCGGCAACTGGATGGTCGTCGGCAATGTGACGATGAATCCTCTGGTGGATATCCATGAACACGATGCGCCACCGCCACCACCGGTTATGGTGGAAGAACCGAAAAAGAAAAAGCGCAAAAAAAGGAAGAAAGAGCAACAGGAAGAAATGGCACCACCGCCGCCACCCAAACCAAAAGCGGTGACGTTTGCGGACGGTACCGGTATACTGCTGAATATGAACGATGAGTCAAAGCGGGATCAACTCATCACCAACTGGGAACACGGCGATATTATCCTGGATCTCGAGGTAATGATCCCCAAAGGATCGAATTCCGGCATCTATTTACAGGGCCGCTACGAAGTACAACTGCTCGACAGTTGGGGGGTGAAAGATCCGTCTTTTAGTGATATAGGTGGCATTTATCGCAACTGGGAATCCGAAAAGGGAAAGATCTATATGGGTAAGGCACCGATCACCAATGCGGCAAAAGCACCTGGTTTGTGGCAGCATATGCAGATTGCCTTCCGTGCTCCCAGATTTAACGATCGTGGAGAAAAGACCGAAAATGCCCGCTTCATTTCCGTCGATCTGAATGGCGTACGGATTCACGAAAACCTCGAAGTGCCGTTGCCCACCGGTGGTCCGATCAAAAATGACGAGGTGGCGACGGGGCCGCTGATGATCCAAGGAGACCACGGCCCGGTAGCGTTCCGCAACATCAAATACCAGTTGCTGGAAGAAACCCAACTCAGTCTGAATGATATTACGTACAGCTACTTCGAAGGAGAGATCCCCAGTCTGGATGCGCTCAACAGTATGACGGCTACAGCCGAAGGAAGCCTGCCTGAACTAACGGTCGTTACCGAACATCCTCAGGAGAGTTTCGGTATGCTTATAAAAGGGAAATTAAACATTCCTAAAGCGGGTAAATATGCATTTCGGATGAATTATGTGGGCAATGCCGATCTGCAGGTGGAAGGCGCTTCCGTTCAAATGGAACGCCAGGGATGGAGAAATCAGTTCTTTACCATTGATCTTAACAAAGGATCATATCCGTTTACCCTTCGATTCCTGAAAAATGAGCCATGGGATGAACCTCGCCTGGGTTTATTTGATCTCGGATCGTTTCCGCGGGCATTGCACGCCTACAGCTCATTCCCTCTGGAAAGCCGTCAGGCACCACCAATTTATGTAGAAGTGGGCAATCAACCCCGTCTTTTGCGGGCTTTCATCGATTTCGACGGCGACCGGAGTAAAAGACTTACTCATACTATTGGTGTGGGAACTCCCGGCGGCACGCATTTCGTGTACGACCTTAAGGCCGGCAGTCCGGTATGTGTCTGGCGGGGAGAGTTCATTAATGCAACACCGATGTGGAACAGTCGGGGAGACGGTTCATTCCGGCCGCGCGGAGCCACACAATACTTATTCACGGGATCTTCTGTAGCCATGTTGGCTGCCGCGGATTCAGCTTTCCCCAATACACTAAATGAAATAGGCGATTTCAAGAATAAAGGTTACCGTATTGATCCGGCCAGCAGCCTGCCGATCTTTCTCTATAGCCGGGACACCTTGCAGTTGGAAGATATGATCCGGCCGGATGAAAGTGGCAATGCCCTGGTTCGCACTCTTTCATTCCAGGAAGGTGTTGAGCCGGAAGGTTACACAGCGAAATTGGCCGAAGGCATGTCTATTGAGCAATTGCCCAATGGGATTTACGTGGTCGACCAGCAGTACTACATTAAGATCGAGACAGGGCAGACGGCTACTATCCGCAAGATGGGAGACAGGCAGGAATTGATCAGCCCATTATCCGGAACTGCTTTGACCTATTCAATCAATTGGTAAACGACTTCACATCCACTGAAAATGAACCATTATAAAACATTGATATATAGCCTGCTGCTGGTATTTATCTATAGCAGTACTTATGCACAGGAACTTTCCGAACGGGAAAACGAATATTATCGGATGATCACACTGCCTACTCCGGAAGGTGTCTTGCTGGAGGTAGGTGGTATGGCTACTCTGGAAGATGGGCGTATCGCCTTATGCACCAGAAGAGGCGAGGTCTGGATCGTTGAAAATCCGGATCTGTACGAAGGTTCTTCTCCCCGTTATACCCTTTTTGCCAACGGGCTACACGAGCCACTGGGTCTCAGCTACCGCGATAATGCGATCTATATTGCACAACGAGGGGAGCTAACCAAACTAATGGACACCAATGGTGACGGTACCGCTGACGTATATGAGACGATCTACGCCTGGCCTTTATCCGGTCATTATCACGAATATTCCTACGGGCCAAAATTTCTACCGGACGGAAGTATGATCGTAACCGGTAATGTGGCCTTCGGCGATGAAGAATGGTGGCGCGGTGAAAGCCGGGTGCCCTGGCGTGGCTGGGCAATGCGCATTACTGAAGACGGAGAAATGCAACCCTGGGCTACCGGGATGCGTTCGCCCTGCGGTTTGGGTATTTATGATGGAGAATTCTTCTACGCCGATAACCAGGGCGACTGGATGGGTTCCGGCGGTGTCTGGCACATGCCGAAAGGCAGTTTTTCCGGACATCCGGCCGGCTTGAAATGGACGGGGCAGCCTGATTCTCCCATCGAACTGACCGAGAGTGCCTTCTATAGTAAAATCGACAAACGGCAGGTTAAAGAGCATGGTCGTTATGTAAAACCGGCCAACATTCAGGATGAGGAGAATCCTGACCTGCTGTTTAAAGCAAAGGAAGAATTCCCGGAAATCCAGTTACCGGCCGTATGGCTACCGCACGGGGTGCTGGGTATTTCCAACTCGGAGATCGTTGAAAACCGAACCTCCGGAGAGTTTGGCCCTTTTGATGGCCAGCTTTTTGTAGGCGACCAGGGGCAAAGTAAGATCATGCGGGTAGATCTGGAAAAAGTGAACGGTGAATACCAGGGAGTTGCGTTTGATTTCCGTAGCGGATTTCAATCCGGTGTACTACGCATGACCTGGGGGCATGACGGATCGATGTATGTAGGAGAAACGAACAGGGGCTGGGGATCGGCCGGAACTACTACTTCCGGTCTGGAACGTCTGGTCTGGACGGGTGAAGTACCCTTTGAAATGAAAACCGTACACGCTAAACCGGACGGCTTTGAGATCGAGTTCACCAAGCCGGTAGACAAAGCATCGGCAAAAGATATCGATAGCTATACGGGCCGCAGTTTCATCTACAAATACCACGCAGTTTACGGAAGCCCGACCATCAATAACGAGCCCTTGGTTGTAAAAGGCGTCAAGATATCGGATGATGGAATGAAAGTACGGGTCGTGGTTGAAAATATGCGCCAGTACTACGTGCATGAGATCCAGGCCTATGGCATCAAAGCAGCGGACGGCCAGAAAAACTTACTGCACCCAACCGGCTTCTATACCCTTAATAACATTCCGGAAGGACCTTCCCTGCCTGCGTCGGAGCTGAGTACTTACAGTTCTGCCGCAGAGGCCGCCGCAAAAGCAGCTGCAGAAAAAGCAAAGGCCTCAGCATCCAGAAAAAAGAAGGCAAGTGCTCCAAAAGTAGTTGCAGCGGCAAATGCTCCGGCACCAACTTATGATGAGATCCAGCCGTTACTGGAGAAAAACACCTGTGTTGCCTGTCATCGCGTGGATACCAAACAGGTAGGACCAGCATTCAAGGATGTGGCTAAACGGAAATATTCTGTCGAAAGGATAGTAGAGTTGATCTACAGTCCGGAGCCTGCCAATTGGCCGGGGTATGCCACGCCGATGGCCCCAATGCCGCAGGTGCCCAGAGCAGAGGCAATGAAGATCGCTACCTGGATCAATTCTTTGAGGTAAGTGAACACGAGTCATCCCCAATTTTCAGACGGAACGGTAAGCGGTTGAAGGTGATTTTGCTATTTTTTTGGCACGGTTGCCCGTTGCCGGTTGGTCAACTGATTAACCGGCAACGGGCAACCGAATCAACTAGGGAGATCTCTCCTGAGCCTTGCTTTCATTTTGAAAATCCGGAATGACTCCTATTAGTCCTCTCTAAAACAGCTTGCCATGCCCAGATGTCTCCTTCTCCTGCTGTTTCCTCTTTTATTTGGGTTGCTACAATGCCGAACCGGAAATTTAGGCACTGATCAGCAATATGAGATCATTGTGATCGGTGGTGGAGCCAGTGGTGTAATGGCCGGCATCCAGGCCGCCAGGATGGGCCGGAAAACATTGATCCTGGAAGAAACGAGCTGGCTGGGCGGGATGCTCACGGCAGCCGGGGTCAGTGCTGTTGATGGAAACTATAAGCTTCCTTCCGGCCTTTGGGAAGAATTCCGGCAAAAGCTGTACGATCATTACGGTGGGGCCGACAGCGTAAAAACCGGCTGGGTAAGCAATGTACTCTTCGAGCCGAATGTGGGCGCAGACATCTTAGCTGCCATGACAAATAGCACGTCACAACTTGACGTACATTTCAATACCAGTGTAGATACCGTGATCCGGCTTGAAAACAAATGGAAAGTTCGAAGCCGTGGACCAACCGGCAAACAAGATCTCCAATGCCGGATAATTATCGACGGCACAGAACTGGGAGATATCGCCAAAATGACTGGTGTGCGATATAATATCGGAATGGATGCCCGTTCCTCCAGCGGTGAAGATATCGCCCCGGCACAGAGCAATGATATCATACAGGATCTCACCTATGTCGCGATATTACAGGAATTCGATAAAGACAGCGATCATACAATCGACAAACCGGAAGGCTACGACGAATCCTTGTTCTATTGTACCTGTGCCGGTATTTGTGATCAGGATACCATAAAACCGAAGCTATGGGACTGCCAGACGATGATGGACTACGGCCGGCTGCCAAATGGCAAAGTCATGATCAACTGGCCCATTTTTGGCAACGATTATTATGTCAATGCTATTGAGGCATCACCGGAGGAACGCCGCCTGCTTTACGAAAAGGCAAAATGGTATACCCAGTGCTATGTTTATTATTTGCAGACTCATTTAGGTTTCCGCCACTTCAGTATTGCCGAAGATGTTTTTCCCACTGCCGATCACTTTCCCATGATCCCTTATCACCGGGAGTCGCGTAGAATTCAGGGTATCGTGCGTTTCACGCTTAACGATCTGGCCCGGCCTTTCGAGCAAACAACGGCGTTGTACCGTACCGGTATTGCAGTAGGAGATTATCCCGTGGATCATCATCATCGGGCCTATCCGGATTATGGGGAATTGCCTGACCTTCACTTTTATCCGGTACCTTCTTATGCACTTCCTTTGGGTACGCTCATTCCTGCCGGTGTGGATGGGTTGATCGTAGCCGAAAAATCGATTTCAGTTACCAATATCGTAAACGGAACCACCCGTCTTCAACCGGTGTGTTTACTGATCGGACAGGCTGCCGGCACACTCGCGGCACTGTCTGTAGAACTTGATCTTCCAGTTGGTAAAGTACCAGTCAGAAAGGTGCAGGAGTCATTATTGGCCTATGATGCTATGATCTTGCCCTACGCTGATGTCGATATCAATGATCCGGCTTTTGCGGCAGTACAACGGATAGGGGCTACGGGCATGCTCAAAGGAGAGGGGAAGAATATCGGCTGGTCCAACCTCACTTTATTCTATCCTGATTCACTGATGACCAGGCAGACATTGCTCGAAGGAGTAAAAGAGATCCTCCTTTCGGACGCACCCAAAACGGCAGGGGAGGAGAACCTTACCATTGAGGAAGGTTATCATTTTGCCGAACAATTACGCCTTACTCTGCAAACAAAATATCCTGGTGTGAACTTACCGGAAAGTTCGCCATCATTAGCTGACATCTGGCAACAGATGCAGCTGTCTGATCTTGATCCGAAGAGAAGCATCAAGCGAAAAGAAATGGCAGTATTGCTCGATCAGGTGGCCGCACCATTTAGTATTCCGGTGGATCACTTTGGCTATTTTCAGCAGTAGTTACTACCAATTCCATTTAATGGATCACCAGGAATGCAGCGGAACGTACCTCCGCTTCAGTTTGAAGCTGCAAATAATATTTACCGGTGGCCAGCCCTGATACATCGACTGTTTTCGTCCCAAAGAATGCCGGTATTTCCAAACTTTTGATTTGCCTGCCTTTTATATCGACAATGTGAATAATAGCCGGATCACCCTCCGATTCTCCGGTAGTCAGTATCAGTCGGTCTACTGTGGGATTGGGAAATACCTTAATGAAATCGGAGTCCTGTTCTTCAGAAGCGAAAAAGATGGCTTTGATATCGGAATATTCACTGGCATTATCGTAATCCACCTGTTTCAGGCGGTAATAATTGTAGCCGTCCGCCGGATCGATGTGGACATATCGATAGTTGCTGGTATTGGTAGTCGTTCCCGCACCTCGTACCTGTCCAATGGTAGTGAACAAGATCCCATCGGTGCTATGCTGTACCTCAAAATGGTCATTGTTCAATTCGCCGGCCGTTTCCCATTTAAGGAGGGCATGTTGCTGATCAATTGCTTCCGCCGTAAAAATGGTCAGGTCGACCGGTAAGGCTACCAGATCTTCTACAATAACCAATTGGTTGATGCCGCCCCTGATCACCTTGCTGAAGATAGTGGGTGCCCCGGGGAGTTCGGTCAATAACTGCAAACTTTCGTCTCCATCTTTATTGGAAAGGTCAAATTGAAGATAGGATGTGAAGCCACTGGGAACCGTGGACAGATCGAAATCAGCGTTGGATGTGAAATAGATATACTCTTTGCCGCTGTATTCGAATGGCCCCTGAACGGCGAAGCCGATCTGGTCATTAACAACCGAAACCACGGGAGTGGTCGCAAAACCATTTATCTCAAAGAGAAATGATATGGGGCTCGCTATACTTTCGAAAGGATATGCGGTAGTGGATCTTAAGTAAAGTACCACATCTACACTGCTCCCTTTTTCAATGGAAGCTTCTATCTGCTGGGCCTGCAATGAAAAAGCCAGGCTTACCAGGATAAGCAAAATGGTCGTCCTCATTTCTATAATGCTATTGTGCTGTTCAAATGTTAATATTGTACCTTATGTTGTCCGTTGACATCGCCTTCCAGGCTCGTATTAAGTATTACATCTCGGTCTGAGGGGATCAAAACAGGTAGGGGCGTAAAAATGATGGCTTCGCGGGCTCTGACATATCCGTCGAGGTTGGTATCCCAGTTGTAATAGCCCTGCAATTGACCTCCAATCTCACCAATGAGCCCATCGTTTAAAATGGCATCGCGATCTGAGGTAATAAGTTCCGGAGCAGGCGTGAAAATGATAGTTTCCCGGGCCCGGATATATCCGTCACCGTTCGCATCACCACACCACATCATCGCCACATTTTCGCCGTTGAAGGAAATGACTTTTTGGGCATCAACG